>NZ_JBEYHA010000050.1:0-39640 GCF_040635075.1 Nocardiopsis sp. NPDC007018 | reverse complement strand
GCCCCGGTCGGCGCCGTCGACCGGTGCGCGGACGACCCGGACGTCCTGGAACGCGTCGGGGCGGCCCGGAAGGCGGCCCGGTCCGTGCAGGAGACCCGAGAAGACGAACACCAAGGAAGCACCGCAAACCCGGGTGGGCGCGTCACCTGCGGCGAAGCGGGGCGCTGCCCTACGATCCAGGCATGAACCGATCCCACAGCCCGCCGGTCCTGCGGCGGCTCAACTCCGAGGCCAGCATCCTGGCCGGGGCCGGGTACGCGGTCCTGCTCCAGATCGCCCACCCGAGCGTCGCCCGAGGCGTGGCGGCGCACAGCGACTTCGCCGCACGCCCCCTCGACCGGCTGCGCGGCACGCTGTACTACGTGTACGGGACCGCCCTGGGCACCGACGAGGAGCGCGAGCGCGTCCAGTCCATCGTCCGCGCCATGCACCGCAGGGTCCGGGGGCCGGGTTACGACGCCCTCGACCCCGACCTGCTGCTGTGGGTCGGCGCGACGCTGTACCACAGCGCGGTGCGCCTGTACGAGCTGACCGTGGCCGACCTGACCGAGGAGGAGCGCGCCGTGTTCCTCCGTGAGACCGCGGTCTACGCCACCGCACTGGGCCTACCCCAGGAACGGTGGCCCCAAAGCCCCCGGGAGTTCGCGGACTACTGGGAACGGGCCTACGCCCGCCTGGACGTCGGTGAGGACGCCCTGGCGCTGTCCCGGAGCCTGTTCCGCCCCGACAACCCCATCCTACGGCCCATGTGCCGGGCCCAGCGGTTCCTCTGCGGCGGGCTGCTCGATCCGGAGCTGCGCGGACAGTACGGCATCCCGTGGTCCCCGGCGCGGCAGCGCCGCTTCGACCGCCTGATGCGCCTCACCCGGTCGGTGTACCCGCGCCTGCCCTCGGGTGTGCGGCGCCTGCCCTCGACCCTGTACCTGAGGTCGTTGCGCAGGCACGGCGGCTGGAAGCCGTCGAAGACGTCCAGGGGATCGAAGGGTTCGAGGGCGCCGAGACGCTGAACGCGCGGACCGGGGAGGGGTTCAGAGGTCCTTGAGCGCCTCCCGCGCCCGCTCGACCTCCGGCAGCCCCAGTTCCTCGAAGATCCGGAGCGCGTCGGTGAGCAGCTCCCGGGCGCGCGCGGCGTCCATGTCCGGTGCGGGCAGCCGCCCGAGCGCCAGCGAGGCCCGGGCCTCGACGTAGCGCTCGCCCCGCTCACGTGCGTTGGCCAGCGCCTTCTCCAGGGTCCGTCCGGCCTTGGCGTGCTCACCGGCGGCGGCGTGGGTCATCCCGAGGTCGGTGAGGATCTCGGAGTCCGCACTGCGGTTGCCGCTGCGGTCCGCCAGTTCCAGGGCCGTCCGGTGCTCCGTGACGGCCTCCGCGAACCTCCCTCCGGCCCGGTAGGCGACCCCCAGGGAGTTGTGGGCGTACATCTCCTTCATACTCTTGCCCCGAGCCAGTTCCACCGTGGTCCGCAGGGCCTCGTAGGCGCCCTCCAACTCTCCGAGCGCGGTTCTGGCCTCACCGACGACGAGCATCGCCTGGAGCCCACTGTTCTCCTGCCGCTCGTCTACGCCCGAGCCCAGGAGCCCCTGGGCCAGGGACAGGGCCTCCCGGTGCCGTCCCAGGTTCTGGTACAGCATCGCCAGGTTGCCGCGCTGCATGACCTCCAGCTGTTTGTCCCCCTGAGACAACGCGTGATCCAGGACCCCCTCGACGCACTTGGCAGCCTCACCGAACCACCCCATGCGTTCGTAGACCATGCCCAGGTTGGCCAGGGCGCGGATGATCCCGCGTTCGTCACCGAGGTCCTCCAGGAGCCCGTGGGCCTCGCGAAGGAAGGAGAGCGCGCTCTCGAACCGCCCTGAGAGGCAGTGCGCGATCCCCATGCCGATGAGGGTCACCGCACGGCCCCGCTGGCTCCCCCGCCTCTCACTGGCCCGCAGGGCCTTCTCCTGCGAGGTGAGCAGGTGGCCCATCCGGCCGCGCTGGGCGTAGAACCGCCACACCGCTTCGGCCATCACCCAGGCTTCCTCGACGCTCTCCCCGTCGCTGTAGAAGTCGATGACGTCGGCGATGTTGTCCTGGTGCAGGTCGAACCAGGCCTCCGCCTCGGCCCGGTCGAGCAGTTCGGTCCGGTACCGCGAGCCTCCGGCCTCGTCCCGGCTGCCGTGCGCGCGCGGACCCAACAGGTCGGCCGCCCGCTGCGAGACGGTCATGTACTGCTCGGCGAGCCTGCCCCTGGCCGCACCGACCTCGACCGGGTCCAGATCAGACGTTCCCCGGTAACGGGAGAAGTCGCCTATGAGGTCGTGCAGTCGGTACACGTCGCCGGCGGGCTCCTCCAGCAGGCACACGCCCACGAGTCCCTGGAGGAGGTCGTCCGCGTCCTCGGGCTCGAGGTCCAGCAGGGCGGACGCCCCGTGCAGGTCGACGGTGGTGCCGATCAGGACTCCGAGCAGGAGGAAGGCGCGCCGCTGCGCCGGGTCGAGGCTCCGGTAGGAGAGGTCGATCGCCGCCTCGACGTTCTGGCCGTCCATCTGGAGCTCTCGGAAGCGGCGGCTCTGCTCGCTCAGTCGGCGCTCGACGTGTCCGAAGGACCACTTCGGCCTGCTCAGCATCCGTCCGGCGACCACCCGCAGCGCCAGGGGGAGCCCGCCGCAGATCCGCGCCACGCGCAGGGCCTGCTCGCGCTCCTTGAGCACCCGCTCCTCCCCCAGAACGTTGCCGAGGAGCTCCAGCGCCGACTCCTCCCCCAGCATGCCGAGGGAGACGTAGTCCGTACCCCCGAGCCCGCCGAGGTCGTTCCGGGTGGTGACGAGGGTGAGCGTGCCCTCCGCGGAGGGCAGGATGGGGTTGACCTGCGCGTAGCTGACCGCGTTGTCCAGCACCACGAGCAGCCGTCGGCCCCGCAGGGTGGCCCGCCAGAGCGCCGAGCGTTCGTCCACCGAGTCGGGCAGGTCCTCGACGGGCACGCCCACCGCGCGCAACAGGGCGCCCAGCGCCGTGCCCTCGTCCAGGGGACGCTTGTCCGCCGTGTACCCGTAGAGGTCGATGAACAGTTGGCCGTCCGGGAAGAGGTCCACGAGTTCGTGTCCGGCCCGTACGGCGAGGGTCGTCTTCCCGGAGCCGCCGCTGCCGGAGATCACGCAGACCCGGGCCCGGTCGTCCTCCGAGGCCCCCACGCCGACCAGGTGTGCCAGGGTCTCCCGCCGCCCGGCGAAGTCGGGGGTGTCCCGGGGCAGGTCGTTGCGGACCACGAACTGGTCCTTGACCGGGGGGAGCGTGGAGGGCAGGCCCTTGGGCGGGGTCTGCTCGACGGTGTCGGCACGCAGTATCCGGGTGTGCAGTGCGGTCAGGTCCGGGTCGGGGTCCACGCCCAGTTCGTCCGCCAGACGGGAGCGGATCTCCTCGTAGGCCGAGAGCGCCGCCGCCCGCTCTCCGCTGTGCCACAGGGCGGTGACGAAGAGGTGGTGCAGCCGCTCCCTGAGCGGCTCCTCCCGGACGATCGGCGTGAGGTAGGAGACCGCCTCGCTCGCGCGGCCCAGCGACACCGCGTAGGTAGCCCAGTCCGCCACCGCCGCCCAGCGCTCCTCAAGGAGGGGGGAGACCACCGAGTAGTAGAGGTGTTCGGACCCGACCCCGGAGAACGGGACCCCGCGCCAGCACTCCAGCGCCTCGGCGAGCAGGGTGAGGGCCGCCTCGGGCTCGGCGGGGTCGGCCGCCTCCCGCAGCCGACGGAACCGGTGCAGGTCGATCCGGTCCGGGTCGACGTCGGCCAGGTACCCGCCCGACGTGGTGCTGATCGTTCCGGGGAAGGCCCGGCGCAGGTGGGAGATCTGGACCTGGATGACCGAACGCGCGGTGCGCGGGGGGTCGTCGCTCCACAGGTAGCCGATCAGCTGGTCGAAGGTGACCTCGCGCCCCGCGTACACCAGAAGCGCGCCCAGAACACACCGCTGGCGTGGTCCACCGACAGGAAGGGATCGACCTTCGGACCACGCGGCAATGGGGCCAAGCACGCCGAATTCCACAAGGAGCAACCCTAGCAAGGACCCCTTGTGGAATTCGGAATGTGCCGGGGCCGTCCGTGCCGAGTACCCCCCTCTTCTCCAGTACTCGGAGCGTGACCCCTCAAAGGTCTGACTACTTCTCTTCCTTCTTCTCCTCCGGCTCGTCCTCGCGCTCGGCGGGGACGCTCTCCTGCGGAGCGGGCTCCCGGTAGGGGTCCAGCTTGGCTTCCGGCGTCACGCCGGAGACGATCGCTTCGAACTGCTCGTCCAGGGTCAGCATCTTCGGCACTCGAACTCCTTTGCGTACGGCACTCGCGTAGAGCCGCAACGTGGCCCTACGTCGTCTACGAAGCATCAAGGGGCACCGCCTTCCGGCGGAGCCGCCATCCGTGGCGCTACCGCCTCAGCTACGCCACGGATGGCATGTGTCCGGCGGACGCCGGACCCGCTGGGAGCCGCGAGCCGTCCTCACGCGACTACCGGTCCGACGAACGTGATCCACACTAGAGAGATCCTCTTCCGCTCCGCTTTCAACCGGCTTTCAACCGAAACGGAAAGACCCAAGGTCACACCCCCGTTACCGGCTGTTCGCCCTCCGGTCCCGGGAGGCTTTCCGGTTCCGCCCGACGCTTCGGAACGGGGCGGCAGCGCGCTCCGCGTTTTCGGTTTGTCGCGGAGAGGCGTCGGGAGGATCGGTGTCGGGGTTTTCGATAAACGAACGGCGGCTCGGAAGCCGAGCGACGCAATCACCACACCTACCCCGGACGGACCCCGGCGAACCACCCGCTCGCGCCTCCGGCCGCACCGGGACGGTACCGGGCCCTCGGGAGCGCCCGGAACCGATCAGCCGCACCCTCCCACGTCGCACCCCCTGTCCTCTTCCGGCCACGTTCGTCTCTATACGGGGTGACACCGATGGTGTTGTCACAGGTTGGGCCTACACTTGCGCCTCGTGGCACACCATGTCCCCGACGCCGACGTCCCGCGTCGGTCTCCCCTCCCCGCGAACCCCTTCGCGCGCTTCGCCCTCGTATCCCTGGTCGGCGCGGCCGGGGCGGTCGTCCTCCTCGGCGTGGCCGCGTTCGGCGGGTTGGAGAGGGCGGACGCCGTGGCCGAGCCCGCCGAGGCCGGGACCGAGGTGGAGAACGCCCTGATCCGGATCTCCCCGCACCAGGTGCGCGTCGTCTCCGACGAGCTCGGCGACACGGTCCAGCTGCGCACGGACATCGAGATGCACGGCTCCGAACGTCCGGTCTTCGTCGCCGACGCCGCGCGCTCGGTGGTCCTCACCCTGGAACCCTCGGGTGAGCGGGCCGAGTCCCCCTCCGTGCTCTTCCAGCGCAGGCCCGACGGCCTGGTGAGCCATTTCCAGCCGCACATGCCCGAGGCGGACGCGATCCTCTCCTGGGACCTGCCCGACGGCGTGGACGCCGACGGGATCGAGGGCGCCGTGGTCACCGTGCACGAGGTCGAGAAGCTGCACTCCCGGGGCGGCGGTGGCGTCCTGTGGGCGACCGACGACAAGGCCGCGGTGGGCGCGGTCGGCGTCCCCCTGGAGGGAACCAGCCCGTGAACCGCGCCCTCTCCATCCTGACCTGCGTGGTCCTGGTGGTCCTCATCGCCGTCCTCCAACGCTTCGTGGTGAGCGACGAGGACATGACCGGCCCGATCACCACCAAGGGCGACGCGGGCACCACCGTGGACGCCGACGACTTCACCGTCCGGGTCACCGAGACCGAGCTGGTCTCCTCGCTGGAGGTGCCGGACGAGGCGGGGGCGGTCCAGGCCAACGGCGTGTGGGTGGTGGTGTGGGCCGACGTGACGGCGGCGCACGAGCCCATCGGAAACCTGCGGTCCGAACTGCTCATGAAGGACGGAACCACGTACGTCGAGCGCGGATGGTTCTCCGAGAGCCTGGACCGCCAGATGCTCTCCCCCGGCCTCACACTGCACGGCGCGTTCGTGTTCGAGGTCCCGTCGGAGCGGATCGAGGAGCCCGCCCTCGTCATCACGAACGCGCAGGGGTACGACAGCCGCCTGGGAGCCCAGGCGCGGGTCGACCTCGGGGTGGACCACCCAGCGCCCGCCAGCGGTCCCGCGACCCTCGTCCCGGCACGGCTCCGGGCCGGAGACGGCGCGGACGGGAAGGACGACCATGCGACCCCATGACCCCCACGGGCACCCCGGACCCGACTGGCGACAGCAGCGCCCGGGTTCCCCCTACCGGTACCCCGGACGACCGGGTCAGCCCTGGCAGGGCCCCTCCGGCCCTCCGGCCCCGCAGACGCCCCCGCCCGGCCCGCACCAGGGCCCGCCTCGCCCCTGGGGCCCCCAGGTTCCGCCGGGGCCACCGGTACCCCCGGGTCCGCAGTCACCGCCGCCCGGTCCTCCCCGAGGGCCGTCCCCGCCCCCGGGCCAGCCTCCCGTTCCGTCGGGGCCGCCGTCAGGCGCGTCCCCGCCCCCGGCCGCACCGCCCCGCCCGTACGGGAACCCCGGTGGTCCCGTGGGCCCGGGGCCCCGGCAGGGCGCACCGGCCCCTGCGCGCCGCCAGGAGCCCCCCGCGCCCCGGGACCGCGCCCGGCACCGCCGCCCCGACCAGGGGCGGGGTCCGTCCCCGGAAGACTCCCTCCACGGCGGCGCCCCGGCACCCCACGGCCACCGGCCCCGGGGGCGGGGGCACGGACGGCGGCGCGGTCCCGGAGCGACCGGCGCGGCCCGGCACGCCCGCCCCCTCTGGAAGCGCCTGCACCTGCCGTACCTCGGCGCCCTGGTCGTGCTCCTGCCCGGCATGACCGTCTGGCCCTACCTGACCGAGCTCGACGCCGCACGCGCGAGCGGGCTGGTCCGGCCCGAGGCCGTCGCGGTCTCCGGGAACACCGCCGAGCTCGCGGGCAGCGAGTGGGAGACGGTCGGCTACATGACCGGTTTCCTCGACGGCCAGCCCGCGCCGCCCGAGGGCACCGAGATCGTCGACGTCGGCTTCAAGGTGACCCCGGGCGACGACGACGCGGGCACACGGCTCAAGGACTACTGCCGGTTCCGCGCGCTCGACGGTGACGGACGGTCCTGGGAGCCCACCAACGAGTTCAGCCTGCGCAACCTGGCCGAGGACCCGGGCCGGGTCCTCGGCGGCTGCACCGGAAGCGACTGGGAGGCGATCCCGGCGGGCCGGACCCAGTCCCTGGTCGTCACGTACCTGGTCCCGGCCGAGGTCGCCGACGACCTGCGTTTCGAGGTCACGGTGTCCACGACGGACGACAGGTTCACGCCCCGGCCCGAGGCCCTGCTGTTCGAGCCCGAGCCGCTCGACTGACTTCGGAGGGCGGCTCAGCGGGCGGCGTGCCCGGCGGTCCGCCACACGCGACGGCCCACGCTGGTCTCCTCCGCGCGGCGCAGCGCGATCTCGAACGCGGCGGCCAGCAGGCACAGGCGGAGCAGCATGTGCAGGGCGTCGACGGCGAAGTCGACCGGCTGGAGCCACGGCCAGATCTCGCCCTGGAAGTCGCCCGGGCCCAAGAGGACGAACACCCACCGGTTGAGCTGGCTGAAGGCGACGTCCAGGAGCACGAAGTACAGGCAGAAGGTCAGGTAGAACACCGGGCCCGCGCCCAGCACGAAGCGGACGGCGTTGAGGCAGGGGCTGAACTTCTCCCGGAAGTCCGAGGACGCGGCCCGGCCGAAGAACCGGCTCATCCGGGCGGCCCGGTTGACCACCGCGCCGAACTCCCCGCCGCCCCGGCGCTCCTCGAAGAGGGCGTCGTGGTCGTCGATCTGGGCCCGGTAGACCACCGCTGTGATGGTGAGCCACAGCATGGGGCCGAGGAAGCCCTCCTTGACCAGGGACCACACGGTCGCGACACCGGCCGCCACCCCGACCGAGAGCGCGGGGACATCGAACCGGTACCCGATCCCGTCGACCAGGCCGGTCCACCAGGTCTCGACACCCACCCAGGCCACCCGGTTGGCCATCCACTCCTGGGAGAGGCTGACGAACACACCGACCGAGAAGACCGCCAGGAACATCCACACGCCCTCGAACAGGGCCGTGAGGACGCCGAGCACCGGGTTGCGGTTGGCCTCGTAGAAGCGCCCGCACACCCGGCGCAGCACCCACGCGACCACCGCGACGACCAGCGGCAGGCCGAACCAGGAGAGCTCGGTGGGGGCCGCGAAGGCCTCCACGCCGCCGGTGTTGAGCAGGCTGATGCTGTAGGTGTCGTACTGCTCCCCGATCAGCCCCCAGGCACCGTAGAAGAGCAGGAAGGGGAAGATCGCGAGGGCCACGCCGTCGACCACCCTGCGCTCGCTCTCGGCGAACCCGGTGCGTCCGCGCCGGACCACCTCGGTGCCCAGTTCGCGGTCGATCATCGGCAGCCCCGGCCTGAGCAGCTGGAACATGACGACGAAGGTGATCAGGGTGACGAGGAGGGTGAGACCGAGCCCGGCGAGGGAAAGGGTGGGGTTGACGTCGGTGAGCGCCACCAGCCCGCGCATGATCAGGGTGTGCGCGAGCATCCCCGCGGTGTAGGCGCACAGCAGGGGAATCCCGTGGCCGCGTACGAGGCTGAGCGCGTACACGGGGAGAGAGGCTGCGGAAGAGGTCGGACGGGCCATAGGTTCTAGAGATTAGCGGAAGGGCGGCCGTGGATTCCGGTGGTCCGCGGCCCCTGGAGCGAGGGTCCCCGACCGCGGGACCCGAGCGACCGATCTGGTGGGAGGGCTTGATGCAGGAGGGCGACGGAAACGGCTGGGTGGACCTGGCCGACGGCTCCCGTAGGTGGGGCCGGTACGGGGCCGCCGGGCTGTTGTTGTACGCCACCGACGTGGCCGGTTCCGGTCACGTCCTGCTCCAGCACCGTGCGGGTTGGACGCACATGGGCGGCACCTGGGGCATCCCCGGTGGCGCCCGCAACCTCGACGAGACGCCGTTGGAGGCGGCCGTGCGGGAGTTCCGCGAGGAGGTCTCCGGGGACCTCGGGGACTACACGGTCCTGGGCCGTCACGAACAGGACCTGACCGTGTGGCGCTACGACACGTTCCTGCTGCGCGTCCCGGACCTGACCCCGTTCCGCCCGGGGAACTCGGAGAGCAGGGAGATCCGGTGGGTGGCGGTCGAGGCCGCCGAGGAACTCCCCCTGTTGCCCGCCTTCCGGTCCGCGTGGCCGCACCTGAGCGCCGACCTGCGCGCGGCGACGGCGTAGGCCCCGCGCCGTCGCCGCGCGGACGCGGAGCGGCCTACGCGCGTCGGCCCATCCTGGCGAGGACGCGCTCCTGCCGCGACGCCCCTGGGGGCGCTTCGGGGCCGCGCACGAAGACCCCCTCCATGTACGCGTGCTCGCCGAAGCTCTCCAGTGCCGCCTCCAGGCGGTCGAGTTCGGACTCGGTGAGCGCGGTGTCCCCGCCGACCGCCCGGGCCACGTCCCAGCGGTGGGCGATCATGTCGAACACGTAGTAGGTGTCGAGTGTCCGGGCGATCGTGGTCGGACCGAACATCCCCTCGTAGGTCCGGTCGGTGACCCCGGGGTCGGAGAGCAGGTCGAGCACGCCCCGTTCGTGGGCGGTCCAGGCGGCGGCCGGGTCCTCGTCCACGTCGGGGGATTCGGGGGGTGCCACCCCCGCGCCCTCCAGGAACGACCTCTGGGTGCCGATCAGGTGGCGTACGACGTCGGCGGCGCTCCACCCCTCGCAGGGCGACGGAGCGTTCCAGCGGTCCCCCGGCACGGAGCGCAGGAGGTCGCCGAGGGGCCGAGCCGCGGCACGATAGTTCTCATGGACGGTCGTCATGGGCCCATCCTGCCTCCGGGCCGGGCCGCGGGTCTTGAGGACACCGACGGACGGGGGGCGTGTCCTCCGGCCGGGCGGCCACCTCCCCGGCCCGCTCGCGCCCCGTCCGTCGATCCCCCGCCACCCGTCTTCCCCCCGCCGTCGCCCGGCGTCGGGAACCCTGACGTCCCTGGTGGGGGCGGCGCGCACGCGAAACCCCGGGGCCGGGGCACTTTCCGGGCCCGGTGCTCGTTGGACCGGGCAGAGACGGCGACCGCGCCTTCTGGGATGATGCGTGTCGGCTTTCCGCGTGGGCCAGGTGCCAAGGCACCGCCTCCGGGGTAAGTCAGGGACGGGCCCTGATGCGCCGCCCGCCTCGACCCCGCATCCTGGAGGGGACGGCCCTGCGAAGAGTGGGCGCCACGCGATTCGACTGGAGCTGTGAACATGACGCTGGAGCGCGGTAACGCATTCACTCCCGTCGCCTCGGCGACGATGATCTGGCCGTGGGGAGCGTCCGTGATCGGCGGCACCGTGGCCGGTGCCCTCTCCTTCCTCGCCAACTTCGGCCTGGCCGGTATCCCCGCGGGTGTGACCACCGGCATCTTCTTCTTCGCCCTCATCGGCGGGGTCGGCGGCGTGCTGCGCAAGAAGGCCGACCGCCGCGGCCGCCGCTGGGCCGCCACCTACCCGTTCCGGTACGCGAGCGTCCCGGCCCTCATCGGCGGTGGCGCCACGGCCGTGGTGAGCTACGTCGTGTCGGTTATCACCAGCTTCGCGATCATCGGCGGTCTGTTCGGCGGCCTGTGGGCGGGTCTCGGTGTGGGCCTGACCCTGTGGCTCATCATCGGTGTCGTGGCGATGGTCGCGGGCGACAAGAAGTAGGCGCCGTGCGGCGTGGTGGGGCTCCGCCGTGATGGTGGCGGGGAACAGAAGGCTTTAGGCTCGATGTTTTCCGCCAAGGAGCGGATGCACCACACCTCACCTACGGGAGACAACCGGCGCCGATGACTGAAGCTGCTCGTCAGAAGATGGTCGAGCGGGTCCGCGGGCTCCTTCGCATGGCGGAGGACCCCGCGGTCACTGATGCCGAGAGCCAGGCGTTCACCGCCAAGGCCGCAGAGCTGATGACCCGCCACGCGATCGCCGAGGCCGAGGCCCGCGCCGAGAGGGGCGAGGAGCCGGACGCGATCAGCCGTATGGACTACACCGTCCCGGGGGTGGGCGGCCACGGCAAGGCCCGTGTCAAAGCCCTGGCCGACATCGCCGCCGCCTACGGGTGCCAGTCGGCGGTGCGCGGAAACAACTCCGAGAACACCGACCGCACCATCATCCTGGTGGGCACGGTGAGCGCACTGGACGCGCTGCGGATGCTGATGCCGTCGATCTCCATGCAGATGGAGGCCTCCGCCAGGTTCATGAGTTCCTCGCACGTGACCGATATCCGGGAACTGCGCAACTACACCCGCTCCGAACTGGAGACCGAGCGCAAGCGTTACTACCGGTCGTTCGTGCGCGCCTATGGTCAGGCGGTGGCCGAACGCATTCGTGAGTTCCGGGCAAGGCTCCAGAGAATGGCCGCTCATGACGGAGAGTCAGGTGTCACTGAGAGTAGCGGCGAGAACGGTGCGTCGCGGGGTGCGGATCTGGTTCTGCGGGACGACGTGAACCGGGTGAACGAAGAGTTCCACAAGCAATTCCCACAGCTGCGTAAACACCGCCCCGAACGTACCCACAGCGCGGCCGGTTACCGCGCGGGGTACCGCCGTGGACGCCAGGCGGAGTTGGGTCTGGACACCCCGGTGACCAGCGGGCGGACGTCCTCTCTGGCCGAGGGCGAATAGTTCCTCACCCCGAGTTATCCACAGGCTGTGCGTGAAATCCACAGGAGCGCCGTTTCCCCATGTCAGAAGGGAAAAGCGAGCCGATTCTCGCAGTGGTTCGGGGCTCGTAGAGGCCGATCACCCGGGGTTATCCACAGGCTTGGACCGTGGCCTGTGGATAACCTGTGGACAGTCATGTGGACAGCTTTCCCAAGAGCGGTGAAAGCGCTGGTCAACTCACCCGAAGCGGCTGGACGAGGTAGCGGAACGCCGGGTTCTCCCCCTCGGCCGGAACATCGGTGAACACCGCCGGCTTGGTCGGCTCGGTGAGGTGCAGGCGGGCGGTCGGGGTCTCCACCCCGTTGAGCCCGTCCGCCAGGTAGTCGGGCCGGAAGGCCAACCGGAGCGGCTCCCCCTCGTAGCCGACCGCCAGGGCCTCGACGGCCTGGGCGTCGTCCCCGGAACCCGCCTCCAGCACGACCTCACCCTCCGTGAACGCGAGCCGGAGCGGGGTGTTTCGGTCCGCCACCAAAGCGACCCGCTTGACCGCCGCCAACAGCGGCGCCACCTCCACCTCGGCCCTGGCGGAGAAGTCGGTGGGGAACCAGCTCGCGTACCTGACGAAGTCGCTGTCGATCAGCCGGGTGGTGGTCCCGCGCTCACCGTTCTCGAACCCGACCATCCCCTCGCCCGGTGCCGAGCCGCGCCCGGCGTCCGCGGCCCCCGCCGAGAGGAAGACGTCGACGTCGCTGTGGTTGACCAGGCCCCGGACCGTGTTGGCCAGGGTGCGCGCGGGCACCAGCGCCGCGACGTCGATCTCCGGGTCCAGCGGCCTCCACCGGAGCTCGCGGACCGCGATGCGGTAGCGGTCGGTGGCCGCCACGTTGAGCCGGTCGCCGGTGAGGTCGAGGTAGGCGCCGGTGAGCATCGGCAGGGTGTCGTCCCGGCTGGCCGCCGGGGTGACCTGGCGTACGGCCGCGGTGAGGGCGTCGGCGGGGACGGAGCCGATCCGGTCGGGCATACCGGGCAGGCTGGGGTAGTCCTCCAGGGGCATGGTGATCAGGGTGAACCTGGCGGCGCCGGCGCTGACCAGGACCCGGGGGCCGTCGGTCTCGACGCGCACGGTGCCGGAGGGGAGGTTGCCGACGATCTCGGCCAGCAGGCGTCCGGGGACCAGTGCGGCCCCGGACTCCTCCGACAGGACCTCCACCGAGGCCCGGGCGGAGACCTCGTAGTCGAACCCGGACAGGCGCAGGGAGGTGCCGTCCGGCGTGACCTCCAGGCGCATCCCGGCGAGCACCGGGACGGCGGGGCGGGTCGGCAGGGCCCGGGCGGTCCACACGACCGCCTCCGCGAACGCGTCGCGGTCCACACGAAGTCTCACTGCACGGCCTCCCGGTCGACGGTCCTTCCGGGGTGACCGTACCCAGCGGTACCGACAGTCCGCGGTCCGGCCGGCCCGGGGCGCCGGGACCGGCCGGGGAGGCGCTACTTCCGGTTCGGGCGCAGGGTCCACAGGACGGTCATCCGGCCGGTGACGGTGCCGTCGTCGGTGCGCAGCTCGATCTCCACCGGGAACTCGGGCCGCTTGCCCTCGTCCAGTTCGGCGACGACCTCGTCCCGGGAACGGCCCAGGGTGGCCTCGGCGGTCACGTCGCCCATGGCGAGCTTGAGGTAGCGGATCTCGGCGCTGACGGCGAGCGGCACGGCCCGGTCCAGCTGGTCACCGAAGGTGCCGATCACGATGGCGCCCGAGGCGGACTCGGCCAGCGTGAACATCGCACCCGCGTGCGGTCCGCCCACGTGGTTGTGGTGGTCGGCGTTGTCGGGCAGTCGCATGACCGCGCGCCCGTGGTCCAGGTCGCTGAAGGTGACCCCCAGCGTGCGTGCGAAGGGAACCGAGGCCAGGAACCCGGACTTGACCATCTCCGCCGTCTCGGCGTCCATTTTCTCCATACCCCAAGGTTACTCACGAGTAACCCAAGAGCGCCACCCCCACTGCCCGCACGGAGACGTCCGGATACCCCCGTGAACCGGACCCCGCCGTGGGCTACCATGTCTGGCGGAGAGCGCACCGCTCTCTCCTGGAGGGTTCGCATAGCGGCCGAGTGCAGTGCTCTTGAAAAGCACCAAGTCCTTGACGGGGCTTCATGGGTTCAAATCCCATACCCTCCGCAGAATCCGGAAGTCCTCCCAGGTGGAGGGCTTCCACGGAACACGGCGAAGGCCGGTGGTTCCGGGCCCGTGCACCTTCGGTGCACAGGGTCGCCGGGCCACCGGCCTTCGGTGCGTCCGGGGCCGTGGAGACGGCACTCGACCAGCGCGGCGAGGGCGGTCGGTGTCCATCGCTTCCGCGACCTCGTCCAGGCGGTCCGGGAACCGCTCCCGCCCCCGGAGCACCATGCCCACACGGCCTGGGAAAGGAGCCGCACGTGGCCGGTCGGCACCGCGCCCCTGACGACCCCGAGGCCAGAAGGCTCGAACGCGAGGCCGTGAGACGCGAGCGTGCGGCACTCCCTCCCGAGCCCGCGAACCGGTGGCTGATCAACTTTTCGATCGTCGGGCTGCTCCTGACCGCCGCGATCGGTGTCTTCGTGTGGTCCGAGAACCCACCAGGAATGTGGGCCGTGGGACTGAGTGCGTTGATCCACCTGACCAATCTCTTCCGGGAGATCCGCACACACCTGAGATACCGGGCGGCCCCTCAGCAGGAAGACACACCGCACTGACACAGCACCACCAGACCAGCCCCCACCACCACGGAGCGATCCCCCCACTCCCCGCAGTTGACCCAGGAGAGAGACCGACACATGCGCGGTAGGCGTCCCCGGCCATGGCCTCTGCTCTTTGCTGCCGTTACCGTCGCCCTGACGACGAGCCTCGTGCTGTGGGCCGAGGATTCGCTGCGAACAGACAGAATCTGGGCCGCGTTCGTCTGTTCCCTGGTCGCCCTGGTGGGGTTCGCGAGCGTCTACGTACATGAGTGGGTGAAGTACCGCCGGCACCACGCCACTTCCTCATCTGATGAGACGCCGTCCGGGACCGGCGCCTAGTTCTCCTCGTCGGCGTGGCGGGGGAGCACCACCACCGGGACCTTCGCGTGGTGCAGCACCCCCTGGCTCACCGAGCCCAACAGCAACCCCCGGATGGTGCCCCGGCCACGGGAACCCACCACGATGGCGTCCGCCCCCTCGGCGGCCTCCAGGATCGCGTCCACCGGCCCCGACTGCGTGCGCACCACGGTGACCTCGATGTTCACGTCCTCGCGCTGCTCGTCCATGGCCTCGGCCAGCAACTCGGCCACAAGCTCTTCGGACTGCTTCTCGAAGACGTCCTCCTGCGGCTGGTGTCCCGCCGCCGTCATCGCGATCGGGTCGTACGGGTAGGGCACCTCCCAGCTGTTCACCACCACCAGTTCACCGTCGGTCTCGGCCGCCAGACTCACCGCCAGCCCCAGGGCCCGGCGGGACGGGTCCGACCCGTCGACGCCGACGACGATCCGGTCCAGCTTGGTGGTGGAGGGCCTGCCCTTGCCGTCGGAGGGGACGACGACCACCGGGCACGGCGCCTGAGCCGACACCCGCACACTCACCGAACCCACGAACATCGACGCGAAGGCCCCCAGGCCCCGGGTCCCCAGGACGATGAGGTCACCGGGGTGGCTGTGCCGCACCATCGCCAGCGGGGCCTCCTCCAGTGCGGTCCTCGTCTCCACCCGGACGGTGGGCTGTTCTCTCTCGACGAGCTCGACGGCCTGGGTCAGCACCGCGGTGGCCTGCCCCGAGATCTCGTCGGTGGGCTCGAACCGGGTCGGCCCCCCGTAGGCCGACACGATCAGCGGCATGCCCAGCGCGTGCACGACGTGCAGTTCCACCCCTCGGCGCACGGCCTCGGCCGCGGCCCACTCCAGCGCCGCCCGCGAATGGTCCGAACCGTCCGCGCCCACGACGACCTTGCCCGGGCGTTCCTGGTGGCTTGACATGGCTCCCCCTTGAGACGTGATCTCCCTCTGTCCACCATCATCACCGAGCCAAGCGGATACACACGTGATCGGCACAGGGGAAACCGGTCCCCCGCGCCGGGGACCTTCGTCGCTGTTCACCACCTCAGTCGGTCTCCTCGGAGTGCGGCGGCAGCACCGCCACCGGCACCCGCGCCCGGGCCAGCACCCCCTGGCTGGTGGAGCCCAGGACCAGTCCCCGCACCCCGCCGCGCCCCCGGGAACCCACGACGATCAGGTCGGCGTCCCCTCCCGCCTCCAGGAGGGCGTCCACCGGGTCGGCCTGCATCCGTACCGCGCTGATCTCCACCGCCTGGTTGCGGTCGTCGATGACCTCCGCCAACACACCGGCGACCACCTCCTCCGACTGGCGGTCGAACATCTCCTCATGGGACAGCTGGGCGCCGGCGGCGAGCGCGGCGGGGTCCTCGGGCAACGGGACCTCCCAGCTGTTGACGACCACGACCTCCGCGTCCGTGGCCAGGGCGTGGTCCAGGGCGAAGCGCAGCGCCCGGCGCGAGGACTCCGACCCGTCGACGCCGACCACCACCCTCCCCCGGCGCGGCCCCGGCTCGGCGCCCGGCACGACCACCACCGGGCAGGGCGCGCGCGAGGAGGTCCGCAGGCTCACCGATCCCAACACGATCGCCCGCACCGCGCCCAGGCCGCGCGAACCGACGACGATGACGTCACCGTGCCCGGCCTCGTCGAGCAGGACCTCCGGGGCGTCCTCCGGTGCCAACACGGTGGCCACATGGAGGTCGGAGCGGGTGCTGCGCGCGTACTCGGCGCTCTCGACGAGCAGAGCGTGCCCGGCCTCCCGGGCCGCGTCGCCGGACCGGAACCGTTCCGACGCCGGTCCGGCGAAGGTCCCCGCCACCAGCGGCAGTCCGAGTCCGTGCACGATCCGGAGCCGTCGGCCGAGCCGTGCGGCGGCGTCCACGGCCCAGACCAGCGCCGCGCGGGCGACCGGTGATCCGTCGACCCCCACGATGACCGCCGACGGGCGTTCCTGTGCGTTCATGTCCACCTCTTCCCCTCCACCTCCATTGTCGGGACCGGGCCTCGGGAAACCGGAGAGGGAGGGCCCGCGCGTTGTCGGGCCCCGCCCGTCAGCGCGCGAAGGCCTCCCCCACGTTCGCGGCCAGTTGGAGGTAGGCGTCCCTGGTCGCGGGTGCCAGCTGTTCCAGGTCGACCTCCGCGCCCTCCTCCAGGTGCCCGTCCCAGGGCACCCGCACCACGGACCGGCAACGACCGGCGAAGTGCTCCTCAAGCCGGTTGAGGTCGACGCTGCTCTTGCTGTTGGAGCGGACCATGGACAGCACCACGGCGGCGCCGCGCACGAGCCCGCCGTGGCCGTGGGCGTCCAGCCAGTCGAGGGTGGCGCTGGCGCTGCGCGCCCCGTCCACGGAGGCCGAGCTGACCAGCACGACCTGGTCGGCCAGGCCCAGCACCCCGCGCATGGCGGCGTGCAGGAGCCCCGTGCCGCAGTCGGTGATGCAGATGGAGTAGAAGTGCTCGACGATCCGGGCCACCTCGCGGTAGTCGGCGTCGCTGAACGCCTCCGAGACCGCCGGGTCGCGGTCGGAGGCGAGGATCTCCAGCCTGCTGGGGGCCTGTGAGGTGAAGCCGCGGATGTCGGCGTAGCGCGACACCAGGTGGCGTTCGTTGAGCAGGTCCCGGATGGTGGCCGCGGTCTCCAGGCGCACCTTGTCCGAGAGCGTGCCCCGGTCGGGGTTGGCGTCGACCGCGAGGACCCGGTCTCCGCGCAGGGAGGCCAGGGTGGCGCCCAGGGCCACGGTGGTCGTGGTCTTGCCGACCCCGCCCTTGAGGCTGAGGACCGCGACCCGGTGGTGCCCCGACGCCACCGGTGTGCAGGCGCGGGCGACCAGCTCGCGTTCGCGCAGCACCTTCGGGGACTCGCCCGGGTTGATCAGGCCGAGGCTGGCGCTGTGCACGGCCTTGCGCCATCCGCCGCTGGGCCCGTAGCGGCGGTTGCGGACGAGGGTGGCCGCGCTGAGGGAGTCGGAGGTCTCGCCCTGGTCGGGGTGCGTGCCCGGGTGGGTGCCCGGGTGGGTTCCGGGCTGCCGCGCGGGCGCCGGGGTACCGGCCCAGGGGTGGGCGGGCGAGAGGGGCGGGGGAGCCTGGCCCGGCCCGGCGGCGGGTCCGGGGCCCGAGGCGGGTCCGGAGACGGGCTGGGGGCCGCTCTCACGCGGTCCGGTCAGGGACGGGGGCGGTACGGGGCGCTCGGGCGCCGGACGGCCGGAGGGGGCGGGCGGCTGCGAGGCGGGCGGCTCCGGAACGGGCGCGGACCACGGGGACGGCCCGGCGGGGTCCGGGCCGGGGCCCAGGCCTTCGGTGTGGTCGACGCGGTCCGCCTCCAGCGGAGGCAGCTGCTCGGGTTCGGGCACGTCGGAGTCGCCGGACACCCGGCGCGGCGCCAACGGGTCCCGTTCCTCCCCCTTCGGCCCGCCGAGCCGCTGGGGACGCTGGGGCCGACGCTCCTCCTCCCAGGGGCCGACCGCACGGGCCCGCCGGTCACGGGGGCCGGGCATCAGGCGCACCGTCGCGCTCCGGCCTTCCTCGGGGTCCTCCGGCATGTCGTCGTCCCCGCCCTCGGGCTCGGGTCCCGGAGCCGGGAAGGCGGTCCCGGGTGTCGGAGGAGGCGTGTCCTCGGGGAGGCGCGCGTAGGGCGGCGGGGGCGGTGCCGCGCCCTCGAACCCCCCAAACCACTGTTCCCGGGGCGTGGGCGCTGACGCGGCCGCACCCGGCGCGTCCCCGCTCTCCGCCTCCGCGAACTCCACCGGGTCGTCGGTCCGCGGCCGGATCGACTCCGTACGCTCCTGCGGCTCCGGTCCGGCGCCTGACCCGTTCTGTTCCTGCTGTGCCACCGGGGCTCTCCTGCGTCGAGGGGTGTGTTGTGGAGGAAGGGCCCTGCCGGTGTCGGCCGGGGGCGGGCCCTCGGGGTTCTCATACCCGCGCTGGACCAGCAAAGCATCCTTCCCGGCGCCCTGGACAGAGAGATCCCGATTCCCGAGGGGACCTCCTCCCCCCGAGCCCCGGGTCTGGGTACTGTCGGCCCCATGCACGCGATCAGAATCACCGAACCCGGCGGGCCCGAGGTCCTGGCCTGGTCCGAGGTCCCCGATCCCGTCGTCCAGAGGGGCGAGGTCCTGGTGGAGGTGGAGGCCACCGCGGTCAACCGCGCCGACGTCTCCCAACGCCAGGGCTTCTACCCACCCCCGCCCGGCGGTTCCGAGTACCCGGGGCTGGAGTGCTCGGGCACCATCGCCGAGCTGGGCCCCGGCACCGAGGGAACCGGCTGGCGTGCGGGCGACCGGGTGTGCGCCCTGCTCACCGGCGGCGGGTACGCGGAGCGGGTGGCCGTCCCGGTCGGCCAGCTCCTCCCGGTTCCGCGCGGAGTGAGCCTGACCGACGCGGCGGCACTGCCCGAGGTGGCCTGCACCGTGTGGTCCAACCTCGTCATGGTCGGCGGGCTGCGCGCCGGGCAGACCGTCCTGGTCCACGGCGGCGGGAGCGGGATCGGCACGTTCGCCGTCCAGTTCGCCCGCGCCCTGGGCGCCCGGGTCGCGGTCACCGCGGGCAGCGAGGAGAAGCTGGCCCGCTGCCGCGAGCTGGGCGCCGAGATCACCGTGAACTACCGCACCGAGGACTTCGCGGAGGTGGTGCGGGCCGCGGGCGGCGCCGACCTGATCCTCGACATCATGGGCGGCTCCTACCTGGACGCCAACCTGCGTTCGCTGGCCACCAACGGCCGCCTGGTGATCATCGGGCTGATGGGCGGCGGATCGTCCGAGATCGACCTCGGCCGCATGCTGGTCAAACGCCTCTCCGTCCAGGCCACCACGCTCCGCTCCCGCCCTCCGGCCGAGAAGGAGCGGATCGTCTCGGGAGTACTGGAGCAGGTTTGGCCGTTGGTAGAGGAAGGAACCGTCCGCCCCGTCGTGGACCGCGCACTACCCATGCGGGAGGCGGCGGAGGCGCACCGCGTGATGGAATCGAGCGCGCACACAGGCAAGATCCTTCTCACCCGTTGACAGCGTGCCGGACACAGCCGAACTAGGGGATCGATGAGCAACGCAGACGACCAGAGGGAACCGCAGGTCCTGGTGGTGGGGTCCGACGACCACCACGGGTCCGGTGGTGAGGACGAGACCGGGGAGCCGCGCACCCTGGCCGACATGGTGGAACAGCCCGCCAAGGTGATGCGGATCGGCAGCATGATCCGTCAGCTCCTCGACGAGGTGAAGGCGGCCCCGCTCGACGAGGCCAGCCGCACCCGGCTGAAGGAGATCCACACCTCCTCGATCAAGGAGTTGGAGGACGGGCTCGCCCCCGAGCTCATCGAGGAGCTGGAGCGGCTGACCCTGCCGTTCGCCGAGGGGTCGGCGCCCAGCGACGCCGAGCTGCGGATCGCCCAGGCCCAGCTGGTGGGCTGGCTGGAAGGGCTGTTCCACGGTATCCAGACCACCCTGTTCGCCCAGCAGATGGCGGCCCGGGCGCAGCTGGAGAACATGCGCAAGGCGCTGCCCCCGGGGGTGTCCGGGCTCCAGGCCCAGGGCCCCGGCGCCGAGGGCCAGGAGGACCGCCCCCACATGGGGTCGGGCCCCTACCTGTAGCCCGGACACGGCGGAGCCCGCCCCTCGCGGGAGGGGCGGGCTCGGCGGTGGTGCCTACTTCTTGGCCTTGGCGGCCTGGACCGGCTCCAGGACGTCCTTGCCCAGGTAGGGGCGCAGGGCCTCGGGGACGACGACGGAGCCGTCCGCGCGCTGGTGGTTCTCCAGGATCGCGACGATCCACCGCGTGGTGGCGAGCGTGCCGTTCAGGGTGGCGGCGAAGCGCGGCTTGCCGTCCTCGTCCCGGTAGCGGACGTTGAGGCGGCGGGCCTGGAACTCCGTGCAGTTGGACGTGGAGGTCAGCTCGCGGAAGGTGCCCTGGGTGGGAACCCACGCCTCGCAGTCGTACTTGCGGGCGGCGCTGGTGCCCAGGTCGCCTCCGGCGATGTCGACCACGCGGTAGGGCAGTTCGAGCTTGTCCAGCATCTCGCGCTCCCACGCCAGGAGCCGCTGGTGCTCCTCGTGCGCCAGTTCGGGGCGGGTGTAGACGAACATCTCCACCTTGTTGAACTGGTGGACGCGGATGATGCCGCGGGTGTCCTTGCCGTAGGAACCGGCCTCGCGCCGGAAGCAGGAGGACCAGCCCACGTAGCGGTTGGGCAGGGCGTCGGCGGGCAGGATCTCGCCCCCGTGGTACCCGGCCAGCGCCACCTCGGAGGTGCCCACCAGGTACTGGTCGTCGGCGGGCAGGTGGTAGACCTCGTCGGAGTGCTCGCCGAGGAACCCGGTGCCCTCCATGGTCTCGGGCTTGACCAGCACCGGCGGGATCATCGCGGTGAACCCGGCCCCGATGGCCTGGTTCATCGCCATGTTCAGCAGTGCCAGCTCCAGTTGGGCGCCCACGCCGGTGAGGAAGTAGAACCGGGAGCCGGAGACCTTGGCGCCGCGCTCCATGTCGATGGCGCCGAGCATCTCGCCCAGTTCCAGGTGGTCGCGCGGGGTGAAGTCGAACTCGCGGGGCTCGCCCACGGTCTCCAGGACCACGAAGTCGTCGACGCCGCCCTCGGGGGCGCCCTCCTCCACGAGGTTGGGCACGCGCACCAGGAGGGCGTCGAGGTCGTCGCCGAGCCGACCGGCCTCGGCTTCGGCCTCCTTGACCTCGGCGGAGAGCGCCTTGGCCCGGGTCAGTAGTTCCTCGCGCTCCTCGGGGGAGGCCTTGGAGACGGACTTGCCCACGCTCTTCTGCTCGGCGCGCAGGGTCTCGAACCGGGTCAGCGCCGCGCGCCGACTGGAGTCGAGTTCCAGCAGCCGGTCGGCCACGGCGGGGTCCTCGCCACGGGCCCGCTGCGATGCACGGAGTCGTTCGGGGTCTTCTCGAAGAGCGCGAAGGTCGATCACGTCTTGCAGGTTACCGCCCGCCCCACCCCCGACCCACATCTTTTACCGACAGTGACGTCATGATCGGTCTCCGGCGCCGTATCCCCATCGAAGGGCCGAACAGGGGGCGTGAGCCTCCGGCGGCACGCCGACCGTGTGGGGGAGAAGTCGTGAAACCGCTGGGTGAGATGACCACCGAGGAACTCTCCGATGCCCTGGAGGCCTTGGACGACGCCCGTCCGGGTGACACCGCGCTCCGGCTGGCGCTCTACCTGGAGCTGCGCCGGGCCGCCGCCGAGGAGTGGCTGTTCGACGAGAACCCCACCGCCCCCGCCGAGGCCAACTGACCCGCGCGGGACGCCCTCCTGCCCGAGCCGGGCCCCCGACCACCGACCTCAACCACAGGTGAACACCCACCCGCCCGCTCAATCACAGGGGGGTCTTTCCGTTCGGCGCCGGAGAGCCTGGGTTTCGGCAACACTGTGCAAGACGAATCAAGCCGCCAGCGAGGAACGAGCCAGGCGCAGATGAGGATGCTGTGCCTACCTCAACCCGAATCCCTCTGCAAAGGCGACGAACCCGGGGCCGAAGCGAAGCGGAGGCCCCAAAAAATACAACCCCGGGGCCGAAGCGAAGCGGAGGCCCCAAAAAAACACAACCCCACATGGTTCAGTCCGTTTCGCCCGACCGTACTCGGGCGAGCCAGCGTTCGGCTTCGGCGAAGTCGGCGTCGGTGGCGGTGCGGGGCCGCATGGCGGGGGTGGTCTCGGTGTCGCGGTCGCCGCGCGGATAGCTGCCGAGGAACCGCACGTCGCGGCAGACCCGGCGGATGCCCATGAGGGCCTCGCCCACGCGTGCTTCGCTGACGTGGCCCTCGGCGTCGATGCAGAAGCAGTAGCTGCCGAGGCCGTCTCCGGTGGGGCGGGATTCCAGGCGGGTGAGGTTGACGCCGCGGACGGCGAACTGGTTGAGGACCTCGATGAGCGCGCCGGGGTGGTCGTCGGTGATGAAGGCGACGAGGGAGGTCCGGTCGGCGCCGGTCGGCTCGGGGAGGGTGCCTGCGCGTGAGAGGTAGATGAAGCGGGTGGCAGCGTCGGAGCGGTCGCCGACCCCGGTGGCCAGGGCGTGCAGACCGTAACGCTCTCCGGCGATGACCGCGCAGATCGCGGCGTCGTAGGGGGCTCCGGGTTCGGAGACGGCGCGGGCGGCGGCGGCCGTCGAGGAGACGGTGTGGGTGTCGGCGTCGGGGAGGTGGCGGGCGAGCCAGCCGCGGCACTGGGCGAGGGCGTGGGGGTGGGTGGCGACCCGTTTGACGTCCTCGAGCACGGTGCCGTGTCGGACGAACAGGGCGAACTCGACCGGGACGGCGGTTTCGCCGGTGATGAGCAGGGGTTCGCCGCTGATGAGTTCGGCGATGGTGGCGGTGACGCCGCCCTCGACGGAGTTCTCCAGGGGGACGACCCCGCCGTCGACGGCCCCGGCCCGCACCGCGTCGAAGACCGCCGCCACGCCGTCGCACGGGACGCGGGACTCGTGGGTGGCTTCGGGGCGCAGGGCACGCAGGGCGGCTTCGGTGAAGGTGCCCTCGGGGCCGAGGTAGGCGTAGCGGTTGGGCATGCTGTTCAGGCTATACGCAGCGGGTCGCCGGGGGTGGTCAGTTCTCGGGTCGGGGGCGCGTCGCCGTGGTGCCCTGCGGTTCGTCGGTGTCGTCGGGCTGGTCGGGGCCTGTCCGGGGGTCGGTCTCCGGCCCGGGGATGACGGTGACCAGGGCGTCGGCGCCCTCGGGGGCGGCGGGGACCCGTCGCTGGGCGGGTGCGGCCGGTGCGGGGGCGGGGTCGGGCAGGGTGGCGCCGATCCCGTTGCCCAGGCGCGCCGAGCGGATCACCCGGTACTCCTCGGGGCTGAGCAGGTGGTCGGCCTCGCCCCGGGTGACGGCCTTGGCGTAGGTGCGGGTCTCGGTGCGTCCGTTGATGGAGGTCATGACCACCCCGTCGCCGTGGCTGTTGAGCATGGCCAGGGAGAAGGAGCGCGCGCCGGACATCTCCTCCAGGGCGTCGTAGTGCAGGACGGCGACGTCGCGGACGGCCCGGGGGTCGGCCCCCGAGGCGTTGACCGCGAGGGCGCGTTGGGCCAGGGTCTGGTACTCCTCCCGGACCCGGTGGGTCCGGTACAGCGCGTACACGCCGAGGGCGAGCCCGGTCAGCCCGGCGAGCAGTGCGATGGTGGCGATGATCGTCGTGAACACAGCGCGAGCGTATCCCCACGCATCGCGTCCGTGGGGTTACTCTTGGCGATTTTTGCGAGTAATGTGCCCGGTTTTTCGGCGGGTCGCGCGACCGTCCGCGTGGTCGCCCGCCGTCACTCCGCGCCAGGTCCGCCGCAGGGCGGGCCCCAGTTCGCGTACGGAGAGGGCGCGGGCGACGTCGACGAACTGGTGCGCGCGGTGCAGTTGGGCCCGCAGGTCGGTGCCGGTCGCGCGGTGCTCCAGCGGGACCTCGACCTCCACCACCCGGAAGCCGCCGTGCAGCACGTCGATGGTGAGTCCGGTCTCCACACCGAAACCCGGTGCCAGCGGCAGGGCCGCCTCGAAGGCGGCGCGGGTCACACAGCGCTGACCGTTGAGCGGCTGCTCGGGTTCCCAGCCCGTGGAGCGGCGCACCCCCTCCCGGGCCAGGCGGACGACGAACCCGTGCCCGCCCAGTCGCAGCCTGGTGGCCGGGAACAGCGCGATGGTCATGTCGGCCGTCCCCGCGAGCACCGGTTCGACCAGGGGTGCCGCGTCCTTGGCGGTCTCTCCGAGGTCGGCGTCGAGGAAGAGCAGGTGGCGGGGGGGCCGCACCGCGCCCTCGGCCGCCTCGCGCTCCTCGGTGAGGCGTACGCCCTCGGCTCCGGTCTCCATGGCCGCGCCCTTGCCCCGGTTGCGGGCGTGCCTGAGCACCCGGGCGCCCGCCTCCAGGGCGAGGTCGGTGGTGCGGTCGGTGGAACCGTCGTCGACCACCATGACCAGGTCGACGCCGGGCAGCGTGTGCGCGGCGACGACGGTGCTGCCGATACGGTCGGCCTCGTTCTTGGCGGCGATCACCACGGCGACCGCCGCTCCGTTCGGTCCGGTGGACCCTTCTCGTGCCACGGACACCCGGCTACTGCGCCGTGCCGGTTCCCGCGGCCACCCGGGACGCGTCGATGTCCGGGTGGATCACGAAGACCTCGTCCAGGCCGGTGACCTGGAGGACCTTCATGACCGCCGGCTTGGGCGCCACGAGTTCCAGGTCCCCGCCCCGGTCACGCGAGCGCTTCATCGCGGAGAGCAGGACGCTGATCCCGGTCGAGTCGCAAAAGTCCGCCCTGGACATGTCGACGACCAGGCGCCGTACCCCCAGTTCCAGGGAATCGACGAGTTCGGTCCGCAGCCGGGGTGCCGTGTACAGATCGATCTCACCGCCCACGGTTACCACTGCGACGTCATCTTGAGATCGGCTTGATATGTTCAACTCCACAGTCGTGACTGTAGCGTCCGGGCCAGGGCCAGGCCACCTCGTTGGCGGCGTTTCGCTACATCGGTCACGTTCCTCCACCCGGAGACAGCGACGCCCCAGGTCACCGGGGTGGTGGGGCGGTGTCCGCCGGTCAGGGCAGGACACTCCACGCTGGTTGTCCCGTCCCGCTGCCGAGGTCGAGTTCGACCACGTCGGTCCCGTGGGCGCGGCCGTGCCCCTCCCGTGAGGAGGCGGGGTGCCGCGCGGCGGTGCCGTCCGGTTCCCCGGAGATCTCCAGCACCGCCCACACGGTGGTCGTGGTCGCGTCCATCTCGGTGCCCCAGCGGCCCGCCAGGGTCTGCACGATGCCCAGTCCGCGCCCACCCAGGCCGGACAGCGAGGGCTGGGACACCCGGGGCAGGGTGGTCGAACCGCCGTCGCGGACCGAGATCTCCAACCAGTCGGCCGTGGGGGCGATCGGGTCGACCTCGGCGCGCCAGCACACGCCGACGGTGTCCTCCGGGAGCGGACTCGCGTGTCTGAGGGCGTTGCTGACCAGTTCGCTGAGGATCAGGGCCGCGTCGTCGACCTGGTCCGCCCTGACGTCGAGGGCGCGCAGGTCCGCGCAGAGCGCCTGTCTGGCCCCGGTGACGCTCTCGGGAACGTAGGGAAGAATGACGCTTCGCTCGACCTTTCGGGGCGTCTGTCGGCCCCCGTCGTCGTGTGCGGCGTTGTCTCCTGACACAGCTTCGTCCCCGCGAGTTCGTGCTTCTCGGTCGGCCGGAACTCGCCCGATGTGTGCCGGCGAATTCCACCAGGGGTGGAAATGCCCCGATCCCTCGCAGGGGAAACCAGCCGGTGGGCGAATCGGCGGGGACGATCACCGGGCCGACCGCGCACAGCTCCGACGTGGCAGGGCTTGTGGGGCTGTTGAGGTTTTTGTTGTTTTCCGTGGGTCGGCGTGTCCGTTCTACGCCTTTGCCGTGGGAACCTTCGGTTCCGCCCCCTCCGGAACCGTTTCGGGCGCCGGAACACCGAGCTCGGCGTCCTCGCCCCGGTGGCGGGGCAGCGTGACCCGCATACGGGTGCCGTTCTCCAGCCGGTGCGCGGTCACCTCACCGCCCTGCTCGCGCACCAGCTGGCGCACGATGTACAGGCCGATCCCGAGCCCGCTGTACCCCCGGCGGTCGCCCCGCTCACCGCTCTGGAAGAACCGCTCGAAGATGCGCTCCTCGTCACCGGCGTCGATCCCGATGCCCTCGTCGTCCACGTGGATGGTGACGGTGTCCTCGCCCTCCTGCACGGTGACCCGCACGGTCCCCCCGCTCGGCGAGAACTTCAGGGAGTTCTCCAACAGCTGGTCGATGACCATCCCCGTGACCAGGGGGTCGCCCACCGTCCACAGGGTTCCGCCGGAGTCCAGGATCAGCTCCTGCCGTTCGGCCAGGGGGCGGAAGGCCGTCACCGACTGCCCCAACAGCTCCACCAGGTCGAAGGGCACCCGGTCCACGGTCATCTCGCCGCTGGCCACGTCCGACCCGAGCCGCAGACGCTCCACCAGCTTGGCCAGTGAGCGGGCGCGGTCCAGGATGATCTCGCTCGCCTCCTGGCGCCCCTCCGGCCCCAGCCGCTCCCCTTTTCGGGACAGCAGGGCCGCGTACCCCTGGATCACCGTCACCGGGGTGCGCAGCTCGTGACCGGTGCTGGCCAGGAAGAACTCGCGCTCCTCCTCCAACGCCTTCTGCGCCGTGATGTCGCGGAAGTCCACCACCCACTCCTGGGTGTCGGGGATGCGCGCCATGAGGATCTCCAGCCAGCGGCCGCCCTCGTTCTTGTGCTTGACCGGCTCACCGTGCGCGGCCGGAATCGGGAACGGCGGGTGCCGCCCCTCCATCTCCTCGAACGAGTACCCGGTCAGCTCCGCCGCCGACCGGTTCCACTTGCGAACCTTGCCGGTGGAGTCCAGGACGGCGATCCCGTCTGCGCTGGAGTCCGACACCGCCTGTTCCCTGGCCCGCTGGAGCTTGAGCTCCTCATAGGCCATCGCGTTCCCTATCGCCACCCCGGCGTGCTCGGCCAGGAGCTCCAACAGCTCCAGCTCCACGTGCCCCACCCGGCGTTCGCTGTAGAGCGCGTACAGGGCGCCGTAGGGGCGGCTCTGCACGTTGGACACACACAGGGCGATGGTGTGCAGTCCGGGGAGGTCGGCCCAGACCAGGTCGTCCAGGCTGCGGGTGGCGCTGTTGGCCAACAGCACGGACTTGCCGCTGCGCAGGAGCTCGCCGAACAGACTGGACTCCAGGGGCGCGCTCACCCCGTACAGCTCCTCCGAGAGGTGGGTGAGGCTCACCAGCTCCACCCGGTTCTCGTTGAGCAGGACGAACCCGCCCGCGTCGGCCCCGGTCAGCTCGGTGAGGCTGCTGATGATGCGGTCCAGGACCGACTTGAGGCTGAGGTCCGCGTTGATGTCGGCGACAACGTCGGTCAGTCGGCGTACCAGCCGTGCGCGCTCCATGGCGGAGGTCTGCGCCTGGACCTCCTTCTCGCTCGGGTAGAGCACCAGCACCCACCCGGCGTGCCGCCCCCGGTCATCGTGCACGCAGCCGGTGCTGACCCGCACGTCGACGGCGGTGCCGTCACGGCGCATGCGGCGCGTGAAGATCGTCAGAGGGGTCCCGGCGCGCACCTGTTCGAGCACCGCGCCGTACTCGGGTCGCAGTTCCTTGGGGATGATCGGCAGCTCACCGCCGAGGACCTCGGCGGCGGGCCAACCGAACATCCGCTCCGCCGCCGGGTTCCAGACGGTGACCCGGTGCCGGTCGTCGATGCCGATGACCGCGTCCGCCGAGGACTCCAGGACGGCTTCGGCACTGAGGGGCGCGCGGTCGGAACTCACGACGTCATAGTGCCATTCGAGGGGCCCCGCGTGGCGGGGCTTCGCACAATCCGACCAAATTCAACGACTCCCACGTCACAGTGTCACCACTAGATGACCGTGGGCTCACCCTCGCCCTCGGCCGCCATGTCCCTGGCGGCGTGCTGCCAGGCGCCCATGCCCCCGGACACGTTGACCGCGTCCCAGCCGGCCTGGTTGAGCGCCGTCGTGGCCTGGGCCGAACGCCCGCCCGAACGGCAGATGACGTAGACCCTCTGGTCCTTGGGTACCTCCCCCGCGCGCTCCCCCAGCGTCCGCAGCGGGATGTGCACGGCGCCCGGGGCGTGGCCCGCCCGCCACTCGTCGTCCTCCCGGACGTCCAGCAGATAGGCGTCCTCGGGAACGTCGTGGACGAGTACCTCGGCGACCTGCTCACCGAACATGTTGGTGACCCCCTGTGTCAGGTGTGTTCTGAAAAGTGAGAAACGGCGGAACCCGCGTGGCGGGCCCTCCGTCCAACCAGTATGCGCAAGCACACCTTCGCAACGGCACTGCCGACCCGCCTCGCCGCACTCGCCGCTCTCGGCCTGATCCTCACGGCCTGCGGCAACGAGCCCTCCGAGGTGAGCGCACCGGCCCCCGACGATACGACGACCGACGAGTCCGCCGAGGTGGAACTCGTGATCGACCGCTCCCTGTCCGACGAGGACGGCCTCACCCCCGAGGAGGGGTTCGAGGAGGGCGAGTGGACGCTCACGTGCTCCCCCGTGGGCGGAGACCACCCCGACCCCGAGTCCGCCTGCGCCGAGATCGAGTCGACCGGCGCCGAACCCTTCACCCTCGACACCAGCGACGACATGTGCACGATGCAGGTCGGCGGCCCCGAGGTCGTCCGCGTCACCGGGCACGTGAACGGCACCGAGATCGACACCGAGTTCACCAAGCTCAACGGCTGCGAGATCGACCGCTTCCAGCAGGTCGGCACGGTCCTCAACCCGTGACCGGTCGGGAGGGGCGGACCCGGTCCGCCCCTCCCCCTCCCTAGCTGTAGGGGGTGTCCCAGAAGGACACCTCGTGGCGCATGCCCTCCAGGAAGAAGCGCTCCGCCCGCTCCGGGTCGGGATCGGCCTCCTCCAGCATGCGCCCGTACCTCTCGGTCAGCTCCGTGAAGGCCGGGTCGGCGTAGGTGTCGACCCACCGCGCGTACCGGGGGTCCTCGGGCCTGGCCCGGGCCAGTTCGAGCCCGAGGGTGTTGTAGCCCCACATGCAGGGGTAGACGGCGGCCAGCCCGTCCCGGTAGTCGGCGGCCGCGTCCAGGAGCCAGGACGTGTACGCCTCGCAGGCGGCGCCCTTCTCCTTGGTTCCGAGGTCCGCGCCGAACTCGCCGGAGAGCGAGCGGTGCAGTTCGAGCTCCTCCGTCAGGGTGCTGTGCGCGATCCCGACCAGGTCGGCCAGGTGCCCGTCCGGTGCCTGCCAGGCCAGCCGGGAGAAGGCTCGGGCGTAGTCCAGCAGATACAGGTGGTCCTGCTCCAACCAGTACCGGAAGGCCCGTTCGTCGAGATCGCCCCGGGCGATCCCGGCGACCGTCGGGTGTGCGAGCTGCTCGGCGACCAGCGGTCGCCCGATGTCATGGAGTCTGTCGATGATTCCCACACCCGGAGTGTCCCATTCGTCCGGAACCGGGCCCCCACGGTGTCCGGATTCGGCCCCGACCTAACGATCGAAGATCGTTAGGAGGACCACCTGGACGTTGGGGCAACCCGAATACCACCCGTCACTCCAGCCGAAAGCGACTCGGAGACGGCGTCCCCGTCCGGTCAAGGGCGCGTGCCGCGAAGCAGGACGGCCGAGGGCCAAACGGCACACCGGGGCTCTGGGATCACCTCCGAAGACGACCCCGCCCCATTCCCGTGCCGAAAGACCAGCTCAGCCACCACCATGCACCCGACCGCCGACCCGCACCACTCACGTGCCGCGAAGCAGGACGGCCGCAGGCCGAGCGGCACACCGGGGGCCTCGGGGTCACCCCCAGAGGAAACAACGAAGACGACCCTGGGGAGTTGGCCGAAGGCCAACGACCAGGGTCGTCTCGAGTCGAGTGCGCGAGGAGGGATTTGAACCCTCACATCCTTTCGGACACACGGACCTGAACCGTGCGCGTCTACCGTTCCGCCACCCGCGCGGGTGTGAATCATGAAGTTGTGCGGCCAGTCGGTGCGGGCGTTTTGCCTGTTCCCCCTGGCGACATGAGTAAGGCTAGCACGGCTTGAAGGTGGGTTGCACACCGTTTGCGGCGACCCGGGGACGACCGTCCGAAGGGCCCTGACGGGGGTGCGCCTGAAACCAGGGGCACCCGGGCCCGGTTACGATCGTCTACACATACGGAGTGGAGTACAAGGGAGGTACCTCGTGGGAGTGCTCCAACGCTTCGAGCGCAGGCTTGAGGGCATGATCGAAGGCACCTTCGCGATGGCCTTCAAGTCTGAGCTCCAGCCGGTCGAGGTCGCGAGCGCGGTCCAGCGTGAGATGGACGAGCGCGCGGCGATCGTCGCCCAGGGACGCACGCTGGTTCCGAACGACTTCATCGTCGAGCTCTCGGCCAGCGACAAGGAGCGCCTGGAAGTCTACGCCGACAGCCTCGGCCAGGAGCTGTCCAAGCTGGCCCGTGACTACGCGACCGAACAGGGTTACTCCTTCGTCGGTCCGGTGCGGGTCCAGTTCAGGTCGGACGAGGGTCTGAAGACGGGGCGTTTCCGCATCCGTTCGGGCGTCGTCCGCGGAACGATGGTCAAGGACGGAGAGGTCCGTCAGCCGGTCGGCGACCCGGGCCAGGGCGGGGGACCGCGCCAGACCGGGCGTCCCCGTCTGCTGATCTCCCCCGGCGGGGCGACCGCCGAGGGCAACATCGCCAGCCAGGGCATGCAGCAGTCCTTCGAGCTGACCACACCGGTCACCCTGTTGGGTCGCGGCACCGACTGCGACCTGCGCCTGGTCGACAACGGTGTCTCCCGTCACCACGTGGAGATCCGCGTCGACGGCGAGGAGGTCATTCTGGAGGACAAGGGGTCCACCAACGGGACCTTCGTCAACGGACAGCAGGTGCGGCAGGCCAGGCTGGTGGACGGGACCCGGATCAGCCTGGGGCGTACCACCATGACCTTCCGCCGGGACTGATCGCACGGCCCCGAACAGCCGGTCGATCCGGTCGTTCCCGACCGCAACCAACCATCCCGATTCGGCGTCTGAAAGGTCGATGTCCGGGTCAGGCCCGGTATGGACCTGTGTCGGAACTCCGGTCGGGAGGGTAGTCTCCGCGATGACCTGACCGATCGGGCACAATGGCCGCGCCCTGCCGGGCCCGCGGACCAGCGACCCAGACTCACCGACTCGAAGGTGGGGCAGAAACGGTGGCGGCGCCGATGACCGCCACCCCGGCCGAAGCACGACAGGGGCTGAAGAGCAGTTCGATGTCCAACTTGACCCTCATATTGATCAAGATCGCGTACCTCGCGGTGCTTTGGCTGTTCGTCCTCATGGCGGTCGGCGTCATCCGCACGGACCTCTTCGGCCAGTCGAAGAAGAAGCCCCGGAAGAAACCCCGCCCCGCGGCGCGCCCGGCACCGCGCCGCGCTCCTTCGTCGTCCCAGGCCCGCCCGCAGCGTCCCCGCCGCAAGGAGTCGAACGAGCCCACGGTCCTGGCCGTGACCCAGGGCCCGTTGACGGGAACGACGGTCAACCTGTCCTCACAGCCCATCCTCATCGGCCGCGCCCCGGACTCGACCCTGGTCATCACCGATGACTACGCCTCGGGCCGGCACGCGCGCGTCTACTCCGACAACGGCCGCTGGTTCGTCGAGGACCTCAAGTCCACCAACGGCACCTACCTCGGCCAGCAGAAGCTGAACCGCCCCCAGCCCATCACGGTGGGTCAGCCCATCCGTATCGGCAAAACCGTCCTGGAACTGCGCAAATGACAATCGCTCTCCGATACGCGGCGTACTCCGACGTTGGTTGCCTCCGCGAAGGCAACGAAGACTCCGGCTACGCCGGCCAACACCTCCTCGCGGTAGCCGACGGCATGGGCGGTTACGCGGGTGGTGAGGTGGCCAGCTCGATCGCCATCTCGTCCATCCGCCAGCTCGACACCAAGGACGACCCCAGGGCCGAGGAGATGGCCGAGGTCCTCCAGCGCGCGGTCGAGCGCGCCAACGAGTCACTCGCCATCCGCATCCGGCAGGAACCCCAGCTGGAGAACATGGGCACCACCCTGACCGCCATGCTGTGGTCGGGTTCCCAGGTCGCCCTCATCCACATCGGCGACTCACGCGCCTACCTGCTGCGCGGGCCCCGCTTCGAGCAGATCACCCACGACCACACCCTGGTGCAGACCCTCGTCGACGAGGGCAAGATCACCGAGGAGGAGGTCGCCACCCACCCGCAGCGGTCCCTGATCCTGCGCGCGCTGGACGGCAAGACCCCGGTCGACCCGGACATCTCCATCAGCAGGGCGAAGGTCGGCGACCGCTACCTGCTGTGCTCCGACGGGCTGTCCGGTGTGGTCAGCAAGAAGACCATCCACGAGACGCTGGTGGCCGAGACCGATCCGCGGTCGGCCGCCAAGAAGCTCATCGAGCTGGCCATCCGGGGCGGCGGCCCGGACAACATCACCGCCGTCGTCGCGGACGTCATCGAGACGGACACCGACCGCGAGGGGCCCACCGCCGCCTCGCAGACGGTGGGCGCCGCCGACCAGCGCGACGAGTCCACGGGGCCGAACGAGACCAGCCCGGCCCGACGCGCCCAGGAGCTGCGCGGCTCCGGCGGCGGCGACACCGCGGAGCTGGACCCGGTCCGGGAGGAGATCCCGAACCAGGAGGCCGCCCCCGGCTACGGCGCCCCCTACGAGGAGCGCCCCTACGACACCCGTGACGACTACGACGCACCGCCCTCACGCGGCGGGGAGCCCGAGGCGGAGTACCGCACGCGCAGCTGGTGGCCGATCGTCCTGGTCTTCGTGGTGGTGGTCGCCCTGGTCGCGGGCGGCGGCTACTACTTCGGCCGCCAGTACGTGGAGAGCCAGTTCTACGTCGGCCTGTCCCCTGACGGGACGACGGTCAGCGTCTACCAGGGCATCGACACCAACATCGCGGGGATCAGCCTCTCCGAGGAGGTCGACAAGACCGAGATCGAGGTGGCGTCGCTCCCCCAGGCGGACCAGGAGCTGGTGAGGAACACCATCACGGTCCGGGACCGCGCCCACGCGAACGAGCTCGTCGGCGACCTGAACGAGGCCGCCGAGGGTCCCGACGGGGGCTCCTCGAACGGGACGACCGGCACGGCCTCGAACGACTCGAAGGGCGAGAGGGAGACCGAGACCGAGGAATCGGGGTGACCCTGTGAGTACCACCGCGCCAGAGGCGCCCACGGCACTCCCCCCGATCCAGCGCCGCAACGCGGAGCTGGTCCTGATCGGCGTCACCATCGTCATCACCATGGGCGCGATGATGATCTCCGGTCTGAACCTCAACGGTCAGATCCCCGGCGCCACGTGGGGCTACGGCCTCATCTTCGGGGCGCTGGCCCTCGCCACCCACGTGGCGCTGCGGTTCATCGCCCCGTACGCCGACCCCCTGATCCTTCCGTGCGCGCTGTTCCTGAACGGCATCGGCGTCGCGATGATCTGGCGTCTGGACGCCGCGGACTCCGGCGAGATCGAGCACGCGGGCGTCGGCATGCAGCTGATCTGGACCGCGGTCGGCATGGTCATGTGCATGCTCCTGCTGTTCTTCCTCAAGGAACCGCGGGTCCTCCAGCGCTACACCTACCTGAGCGCCCTGGTCGCCCTGATCCTCATCGCCCTGCCGATGGTCCCGGGTCTGGGCGTGTCCGAGTACGGCGCCCGGCGGTGGATCGGTATCGCGGGCCGTACCCTGCAACCCTCCGAGTTCGCCAAGATCGCCCTGGTGATCTTCCTGGCGTCCTATCTGGTGACCAAACGGCAGGTCCTCTCACTTGCCGCCCGGCAGGTGAAGATCGGCCGGTTCAAGATCATGGACCTGCCGCGTGCCCGTGACTTCATGCCGATGGTCGTCGGCTGGGTGGCGGCGATCGGCCTTCTGGTCATCACCAAGGACCTCGGTACCTCGCTGCTGCTCTTCGGCATCTTCCTGGCGATGCTGTACGTCGCCACGCAGCGCTCCTCCTGGGTGATCATCGGCCTCACGGTGTTCGTGGGCGCGGCCGCGCTCGCCTTCCAGCTGTTCTGGCACTTCCGCCAACGTGTCGACATCTGGTTCAACGCCTTCGACCAGGAGGTCTACGACCGCCTGGGCGGCAGTATGCAGCTGGTGCAGGGGCAGATCGGCATGGCCTACGGCGGCCTGTTCGGCACCGGCATGGGCGGTGGTCAGGCCCACTTCATCTTCGCCGCGGACAGCGACTTCATCCTGGCCTCCCTCTCGGAGGACCTGGGGCTGACCGGCGTCATGGCGATCCTGATCGTCATCTTCATCCTCGTGGAGCGGGGCATGCGCATCGCCCTGGCCTCCCGTGAGCTGTTCATCAAGATGCTCGCCACCGGGCTCGCGTTCACCATGTGCTTCCAGGTGTTCGTGGTACTCGGCGGTCTCACCCGGATCATCCCGCTGACCGGTATGACCACGCCGTTCATGGCCGCGGGCGGTTCCGCCCTCATGGCCAGCTGGCTCATGATCGGTCTGCTGCTCCGGATGAGCGACAACGCCCGGCGTCCGGCGCCGCAGGCCATCCAGGACGAGGGGGCCACCCAGGTGATCCGACGATGAACACACCCATCCGACGCCTCAGCGTCTTCTCGATGATCCTGTTCGCCGCCCTGATGCTCCAGCTGACCTACATCCAGGGGTTTCAGGCGGAGGCGATCCGCAACGACTCGCTGAACGCGCGCCAGTACACCGAGCGCCTCAGCCAGCAGCGCGGGCCGATCGTCATCGGTGACGAGAACGTCGCCTTCTCCACGAACGTCGCGGAGGAGGGGGACCCGGCGCGCTACCAGCGCGAGTACGAGGGCGGCACGATGTACACGCCCGCCGTGGGCTCCTTCCGCCGGTTCGGCGCCTCGGGGATCGAGAACACCGAGAACGCCCTGCTGGACGGCAGCGACGACCGCCTGGCCGTGCGCAACTTCCGCGACATCATCACGGGCCGCGAGCCCGAGGGCGCCCGGGTCGAGCTGACCATCGACCCGGCGGTCCAGGAGGCCGGGTTCAACGGCTTCGAGGCCCTGGGCAAGAACGGCGCCGCCGTCGCCCTCGACCCCAACACCGGGGCGATCCTCGGGCTGGTCTCCTACCCGTCCTACGACGGCAACGACGTCTCCAGCATCACCGACGTCACCGAGGCCACCGAGAACTACGTGGCCCTGGAGAACGACCCCAACCAGCCACTACTCAACCGGACGCTGAGCGAGCGCTACCCTCCGGGATCGACGTTCAAGATCGTGACGGCCGCCGCCGCGATCGAGCACCTGGACGCCGGGCCGGACAGCACCCAGGACGCCCCGGACGTCCTGGAGCTGGGGCACCCGCTGCCCAACGCCACCCCGGGGGGCACGTGCAACAACGGGCAGCCGGACACCCTGGCCCACTCCATCCAGATCTCCTGTAACACCTCGTTCGCCAACTGGGCGATCGAGATGGGCGGCGACGCGCTGGCGGACCAGGCGTCGGCGTTCGGCTTCTCCAGGACGCCCGACGAGCGCGACCCGCTGGAGGTGCCCATGGAGGCCGTGCCGAGCCTGGCCCCGGCGGACCAGGACCGCAACATCCTCGGCCGCGCGGGCATCGGGCAGTCCAACGTGGAGGCGACGCCGCTCCAGATGGCCATGGTCGCCGCCGGCGTGGCCAAATCCGGAGAGGTCATGCACCCGTACCTGGTCGACTCCGTTCGTGACGCGGACCGCTCGGTGGTCACCCAGACCACCCCCGAGGTCTACAGCCAGGCCATGAGCGCCAGCACCGCGTCCACGCTCACCGACATGATGGTCCTGGTGACCGGCCCGGGCGGGTCCGGCACCAACGGCGCCATCCCGGGCATGGACGTCGCGGGCAAGACCGGTACCGCCGAGACCGGCGGTGACCGCGGAACCCACAACTGGTTCATCGGTTTCGCACCCGCGGACGACCCGCAGATCGCGGTCGCCGTGGTGATCGAGCACGGTGGCGGCAGCGGTGGCGAGCTCGCCGCGCCGATCGCCCGCCAGATGATGGAGGCAGTGGTCCTGTAGTGAGCGCCTACGAGCCGTCTTCCCAGAACGGCCCCGGTGGACTGGCCGGGGCCGTTCTGAGCAACCGATACCGCCTGGAGGAGCAGATCGGCTCCGGGGGTATGGGCACCGTGTGGCGGGCGACCGACACACTGCTCAACCGTTCCGTCGCGGTGAAGCTGCTGCACCCGGCCCAGATGGCGGAGCCGACGGCACGCGAGCGCTTCCGGACGGAGGGCCGGATCACCGCCGGGCTCTCCCACCCCGGTATCGCCCAGGTCTTCGACTACGGCGAGGAGGACGGCCGCGCGTTCCTGATCATGGAACTCGTGGTCAGCGAGCCGCTGTCGCAGGTCCTGCGGGAGCGGGGGCGGCTCAGCTCCGACCAGACCCTCGACTTCGTGTGCCAGGCCGCCAAGGCGCTCGCGGCGGCGCACGCCCGCGGTGTGGTGCACCGTGACATCAAACCCGGCAACCTGCTGGTGACCGAGGACGGCCAGCTGAAGCTGACCGACTTCGGTATCGCCCGGGGCAACACGTCGGTCACCCTGACCCAGACCGGCATGGTCATGGGCACCGCCCAGTACATTTCGCCCGAGCAGGCGTCGGGGCGGCCCGCGAGCGCGGCCTCCGACCTGTACGCGCTGGGTGTGGTGGCCTACGAGTGCCTGGCGGGGACTCCCCCGTTCACCGGGGACAGCCCCGTGGCCCTGGCCCTGGCGCACACCCGTGACGACCCGCCGGAGCTGCCCGAGTACGTTCCGGCCGAGATCGACGACCTGGTCTTCTCGCTGTTGCAGAAGGACCCGGAGGACCGGCCCGCGTCGGCGGGCGAGGTCGCCCACATGGCGGCGGTCATCCGGTCGAACGCGGGGACCGGTCCGCCCACCCCCTCGACCGGTTTCCACGGCATGGCCCAGACGATGGTGGTCGGCACCGTTGCGGACGGTCCGCGTACCGGACCGTCCGCAACGGTGCGGCGAACCGCCGGGCAGTCGGCCGTAACCCCTGTTCAGGGTGGCGACTCGGCTAACCTGGCCGAGGGTTCTGGGCGGCGTGTCCGCACCCCCGTGGTCCTGGCCGCGGTGGCGGCGACCCTCCTGATCGTCGCCGCGGCGGTGGCGGGGTTCGTCTTCAGCCCGGACCGCGACACCCAGAACGTCAACGACAGCACGAAGCCCCCGACCACCGAGATCTCGCCCACCCCCACCCCCAGTGAGGACGACGAGGACACGGAGGCCGAGGAGCCCCCGCCGGTGGACGACACCCCGCACTGGACGCCCCACCCCGGCGACTGGTCGGAGCCGGAGAGCCCCCTCCCCGACGAGACCGATGGGGAGGAGACGACCCCGCCCGACGACGGCGAGGACGACGGCTCCGAGGAGGAGACCGGACCCGAGGAGCCCGGGGGGACCGACCCGGAGACGCCCCCCGAGGGCGGCGACGGCGGCGATCCCCCGCCCAACGGCAACCCCGGTGGCGCTCCGTGAACAGGTAACAATCAGAGACGATCAGGGTAGGCGGCGGCCCGCGGGCGGCTTCCGGATGACACGAGGATGAGTGCACGACATGTCCCAGCCCCGGCTCCTCGGAGGCCGCTACGAACTCGACACGGTGGTCGGGCGCGGCGGCATGGCCGAGGTTCACCGCGCACGCGACCTCCGGCTCGACCGGCTCGTCGCCATCAAGACGCTCCGGCACGACCTGGCACGCGACCACGTGTTCCAGGCGCGCTTCCGTAGGGAGGCGCAGTCGGCGGCGTCCCTGAACCACCCGGCGATCATCGCGGTGTACGACACCGGCGAGGACATGATCGACGGGGTCTCCATCCCGTACATCGTCATGGAGTACGTGGACGGCCGCACCCTCAAGGAGCTGCTGGACGACGACCGCAAGCTGCTGCCGGAGCGTTCGGCGGAGCTGGTGGACGGCATCCTCAAGGCCCTGGAGTACAGCCACGACAACGGGATCGTCCACCGGGACATCAAGCCCGCGAACGTGATGCTGACCAAGAACGCCGAAGTCAAGGTGATGGACTTCGGCATCGCCCGGTCGATGGACGACAACCAGGCGACGATGACCCAGACCTCCCAGGTCATCGGTACCGCACAGTACCTCTCCCCGGAGCAGGCGCGCGGCGAGCGGGTCGACCCGCGCAGCGACATCTACTCCACCGGTTGCGTGCTCTACGAGCTGCTCACCAACCGCCCGCCGTTCACGGGCGACTCCCCCGTCTCGATCGCCTACCAGCACGTCCGTGAGGACCCGGTGCCGCCGGCCGAGCTGGACCCGCAGATCCCGGAGTGGCTGGAGGACGTCACCCTCCGCGCGATGACCAAGGACCGCGAGGAGCGGTACCAGAACGCCGCCGAGATGCGCGCGGACATCCAGCGCGGCCTGGCGGGGATGCCCACCCAGGCGGGGAACATGGCGGCGGCGGGGGCGACCACGGCGATGCCTCCCGCCGACGACGGGTACGACGACTACGACGATGACTACGACGACTACCGGGACGAGAAGAAGGGCGGATCGGGCAAGGCCGTCCTGTGGTCGCTGCTCGCCCTGGGCGTGATCGGTTCGATCATCCTGGTGTTCGTCCTGATGAACCTGGGCGGCCAGGGCGAGGCCGACACGATGCCCGTCCCCGATCTGGCGGGAAGCACCCAGGCCGAGGCGGAGGCGCAGCTCACCGAGGACGGGTTCGAGAACTTCCGGGCCGAGGAGAGGTCGGACGACGACGTCGAGGAGGGGACGGTCATCGAGACCGACCCCGGTGCCGGGGAGGAGGTGGCGGCCACCGCCTCCATCGTCATCTACGTCTCCTCCGGCCCCGGGGCCCAGGAGGTCCCGAACGTGGAGAACCAGTCGGAGTCCGACGCCATGGCGACGCTCAACGGCGCGGGGTTCGAGAACGTCACCACGGAGCGCAGGGCCGACGACTCCGTCGCGGAGGGCTTCGCGGTGGGTACCGAGCCGGGTTCCGGGACGGACGCGGACCTCTCCGACGAGATCACGCTGATCATCTCGTCCGGCCCCGACCAGGTTCCGGTGCCCGACCTCCAGCGGATGACCCGTGAGCAGGCGGAGAACGCGCTGAGTTCGGCCGGGTTGAGCGCCCAGTTCCAGGAACAGGAGAACGGCGACGCGCCCGAGGGCACCGTCATCAGCCAGTCCCCCGCCGCACAGCAGACCGTGAACGCGGGCTCCACGGTGACCGTGACGCTGGCGGTGGCCCCGGCCGACGTGCCCGACCCCGACCCCTCGGACACCGAGGAGCCGGACAACCCCGAAGAGACCGACAACCCGCCTCCGCCGGACGTCACCCCGCCGGAGGGGGAGGACTTCGTCTTCCGCAGGGACTGACCGGCAGAACGCGCCGACGGCGGCGGGCGGGTGCTCGAACGGAGCCCCGCCCGCCATGCGGGGGCAAGGATTCAGGCGGCAGTGCGGTCGAACGCGACGGGGAGGGCGAACAGCCCGTGCATGATCATGCTGGGCCACCACCGCAG
>NZ_JBEYHA010000049.1:0-39959 GCF_040635075.1 Nocardiopsis sp. NPDC007018 | reverse complement strand
GGCCAAGGCATCCGCCGCCAGCGGAAGGGGGGTTGGTCATGACCCGATTATGCCCGAGCCCACCGCCCCATCGCGGTCCACGGCTGCGCGGGGCGGGCTGACCATGGGCGACACGACCCGACGCGTGGTCGTCCTGGGCGCGTCGGGCCTGGTGGGGTCGGCCGTGGCCGCGCGGTACGCGCGGCACGCGGTCGACCTGCGCCTGGTCTCCCGCCGCGTCCCGCCGACGCCCCCGTCCGGCGCCGCCCGGGTGAGCGCGCTGACCGGCGACCTCACCGACCCGGTCTTCGCTGCCCGCGCGGTGGACGGCGCCGACCTGGTGTTCCACCTGGTCTGCCACCGCCTGCCCGGCGGGAGCTGGCAGGTGGGGGAGGACGACCCGGTGGCCGAGGCGGTCAACACGGGCACGGTGCGCTCCGTGGCGGCGGCGTTGGCGCGCCGGGCCGATCGCGCCCCGGACCGGCCCCTCCCGACCGTGGTGCTCGCGGGCTCCTCGACCCAGCCGGAGGACCCCGGTGCCCCCGGGACCACCCCCTACGACCGGCACAAGTCCCGTGCCGAGGGGCTGCTCGCCCGGGCGGAGGCGGCGGGGGAGCTGCGGGCGGTGACCCTGCGGCTGTCCACCGTCTACGGGCCCGCGGCGCCTCCGACGCGGGACCACGGGGTGGTCTCGGCCATGGTCCGCCGGGCGCTGGCCGGTGAGGCGCTGACGGTGTGGGGAGACGGATCGGTGCCGCGCGATCCCCTGCACGTCGCCGACGCCGCCCGGGCCTTCGAGGCGGCGGGCGAGCGTCCCGCCGCCCTGCGCGGCCTTCGCCCGGTGGTCGGATCGGGGCGGCCGGTACGCCTGGACGCGCTGTTCTCCCGCGTCTCCCGGACGGTCGCGGAGGTCACCGGGCGACCACCCGTGCCCGTGGTCCGGGTTCCGCCTCCGGAGGGCGCCTCCGCCGCCGACGCGACCCACGCCCCGGCCGACCCCGGCCCGTTCGCCGGGGCCAGCGGCTGGTCCCCCCGGATCGGGCTGGCGGAGGGGCTCCGGGACACCGTCCTGGGACTGTGGCCGGAGTCCGCCCCCGCCTGACCCCCGGCGGGACCGCCGTGGATCAGACCAGGGTGTCGGCCCCGTCGTCGCTCTCGGAGCGCTCGGCGGGGCCGTCGTCCTCCCGCGTGCGCCGGGGCCTCGGCTCCCGGAACAGCAGCCGGACCACCACACCCACCATGAGCACGCCCAGCAGGAGCATGCCCAGGGCGCCGGGCAGGCGCAAGGCGTCGGGCAGGTACAACGGGAGGTGCCACGACCGCTCCGTCACCCCCACCGCCAACGCCACCAGCGACATCGCCCCCTGGTAGAGGGGCAGCCAGAAGGTGAGGCCCAGGACCGTCATCAGGGCGCCCGCCCCCGAGGACATGGTGTCGAGGTTCTGGCCGACCCTGGCGAACAGGGCCCACTCCTCGTCCTTCTCCTCGGCCCCCGGGGCGTCGTCGGCCCCGGTCTCGGCGCCCGTCCCCGCCGAGGCGTCCCAACCCCAGCGCAGGGTGTTGAGCAGCTCGGGACCCCGGGCCTCAAGCCGCCGGTAGGCGACACGGCCCAGACCCCAGCCGAGCAGGACGCCCTCCAGGACGCCCACGGCCACACCCGACCACATCAGGCCCGGCTGCTCCAGGAAGAAACCGACCGCGGTGATGGCGGCGGGCGGCGCCGCCGTCAGCAGCATCACCGGGAACATCACGTTGAACTGGCCGACCACGTCGCCCGAGTCCAGCGGGTTCCCCCCGTGCCGGTGCGGCTCGGGGCCGGGCGCCGGCCAGGCCACCGCGAACAGCACGCTGAACCCGGCACCGCCGCCGATCAGGGCCGGCATGATCGCGAGTACCCACGGCCACGCCCAGTCCTGCCCGGTGAACAGGACACCGCCGACCGACACCAGGGCGGCGATCGGCACGAACACCAGCAACCACGCGATCTGCCGACCGCGCACGTCGTGCCGCTCGGCGTTGGGCGTGAGGATGGTCTGCCAGAGCGCGGTGCCGTCCAGGGCGTACATGTTGAGCGACATCAGCGCGGCCAGGGCCATGGTGATGAGCCCGGCCAGCGGGATCATGAAGGTGAGGCCGACCAGCAGTCCGAGGGCGCAGATCAGCACACCCGTCCACAGGGCGGTGCGCAGCTCCAGGGCGCGCCTCGGGTCCTGACCCCAGGTACGCAGCTCCCGGCCGACCACCGCGGCGACCGGGCCGGAGGGAAGGAAGCGCTGGACCAGCCCGGTCAGCCCGCGGCCGTGGCGGGCGGGGGTGGTGGTCGGGCTGGTCACCCGCTTGCGGATGAGCGCCGTCCAGACCGCCAGGAGACCGGCGGACACCACGACCAGCGCCGCCAGCGCGCCCAGGGACGCCAGCGCGTCGCCCCGGCCCGCGGCCGACACCGCGAACACGCCCCAGCCCGAGGGCACCGCGAGCAGCACGGTGTCGTAGGGGGCGGGCACGCCCTGGTTCCAGAGCAGGTCGAACACGTCGGTGTACTGCGACACCGCCTGGTAGAGCATGTAGATCGAGAAGCCCGCCGCGAGCACGGCGGCGTTCTGGATCGCGGTGACCTCCACCCCGATCCGGGTGCGCAGCGCCGCCCCGGACAGTGCCGTGACCACCCGGGAGGCCAGGACGAAGAACACCACCTGGACCGGGATCGCGACCAGGGCCACCAGCGCGGCGAGCACGCCGAACCGGATGGCCAGGGTGAACAGCGACAGGGACGCCACCAGCGTGACCGGGACCGTCACGCCCACGAACGACGACGCCAGCAGGCCCAGGGTGACCTTGCGCAGCGGCACCGGCTCCAGGGCGAAGTACTCCGGGCGCAGCGACTGGTCGCCGCCGCCCACTCCGGCGGGCCCCATCACCCAGCCGACGAACCAGACCGCCATCAGGGCGGAGAGCAGGCCGGTGACCGCGGGCAGGGGCGCCAGGACCGAGACGAGCACGGTGAGGATCGCCATGACCAGGCCGATGACGCCGCCGACCGTGCGGCGGGTACCGGACCCGTGCCGCAGGATCGACAGCTTCATCTGGATCATCACGCCAACCACGCGAACCCCCTGACCGGGTCGGGAGCGCCCACCAGCTCGACGAAGGCCTCCTCCAGCCCCGGGTGGTCGCCGCGCACCTTCTCCAGCGGCCCCTCGGCCAGGACCCGGCCGCGCGCGATGACGCCGACGTGGTCACAGATCTGCTCGACCAGGGCCATGACGTGGCTGGAGACGATGACCGAGCCGCCGCCGTCCGTGAAGGAGCGCAGGATGCCCTTGATGACGCTCGCGGAGATCGGGTCGACGGCCTCGAACGGCTCGTCCAGCACCAGCAGGCGCGGGGCGTGCACGAGGGCGCCCGCCAGACCGATCTTCTTCCGCATCCCGGCGGAGTACTCGATGATGAGGGTGTTCTCGGCCTCGGCCAGGCCCAGGCCGTTGAGCAGGTCGTCCACCCGTTCGCCGACCTCGCGCTCGGACAGCCCGCGCAGGCGGCCCAGGTAGCTCAGCATCTCGCGGCCGGTGAGGCGCTCGGGCATGGCCATGCCGTCGGGCAGGACGCCGATCATCGACTTGGCCCGGATCGGGTCCGACCACACGTCGGCCCCGAAGACCCGGGCGCCGCCGCTGTCGGGGCGCAGCAGCCCGACGGCCATGGTCAGCGAAGTGGTCTTGCCCGCGCCGTTCGGGCCGACGAGTCCGTAGAAGGACCCGCTCGGCACGGAGAGACTCACATTGTCGACCGCCTGTTTATCTCCGAACCTCTTATTGAGTTCGTACAACTCGAAGGCCGGTTGTTCGCTGGCCATTTCCCACCCTCTACTGATCGTGCTCTCTGCTTTCTCCGTGAATCTACGCGACAACCACCACGATCATGTCATACGTGATTGACGTATCCCGTTCGACCGCGTTCCGTTGTGTTACGATCGACCAGGGCCTCTATTTCCTTGACGATTTCATTGGGCCCGGGCAGCGCCCGGACTTCGTCCCGCAGGAGCGCGGACTTCTCCGCGAAGGCGGGCTCGTCCAGCAGGCGCCGCACCCCGTCCCGAACTGTCTCCGGGGTCGCCTCGGCGATGGGAATCCCCAGGCCGGAGCCGCCTTCGGAAAGCATCCTGGCCTTGGCCGGAGAATCGAACTGCTGGGCTATCACCAACTGCGGAACCCCCGCCGCCAGCGGAGTATTAGTCGAACCGAAACCCCCGTGGTGGACGACGGCGGAGCATGTCGGAATCAACGCGTGCAAAGGAACGAAGGATTCCACCCGCACATTCGACGGCAGTTCGCCGAGCCCGGACTGTTCGGATTCCGGCACGGTCGCGACGATCTCGGCGTCCAGTCCGGAAAGGGATCGCAGCAGGTCACCGATGGAGACCGAGTACCCGTAATCCCGACCCATCGCGCTGAGACCGAGGGTCAGGCAGACCCGGCGGCGCTCCGGCCGCTCCCACAACCACCGCGGCACCACCGAGCGCCCGTTGTAGGGCACGTAGCGCATCCGCAGGTAGTCGACGTCGGTGTCGGTCGCCATGGAGGGCGGGAACTGGTCCACCGTGAACCGCCCCCGGGTGAGGTCCTCGGAGAACCCGACACCGTAACGGGCGCCCAGACCGGTCAGCCAGTCGGCGAGCGCGTCCGGCCCCGCCGCACCGCCCCGTTCCGCCCGCGCCCGGAGATAGTGCTGACGCAGCCGGGCGAAGTAGTCCACCCCCCACAGCATCCGACCCTGGAGCGCGCCGACGGCCTCCCCCGCGATCGCGCCCGCGAACGTGCGGGGCTCCCACAGCACCAGGTCCGGCCGCCATTCGCGGCAGAACCCCACCAGGTCGTCCACCAGGGCCTCGTTCACCGGACGGAACATCCAGGGGACGATGTTGTCGAACCCGGCCTGGAGCCGGTCCGGGTCCAGCTCGGCCACGGGCGTGTCGCCCTGGTCGAAGGGCGGGAACTGGTCCTCGCGGATGTCGTCCCGGAGCCGCTTGCTGCGACGGACCAGCTTCCACAGGAAGTGGTCCCGCCCGACCGGCACCGAGGTGAGCCCGGCGGCGGTCACGTGGTCGGACAGCTCCGGGTGCGCCGCCACACGGACGTCGTGCCCGGCCGTGCGCAGCGCCCAGGCCAGCGGCACCATCGACTCGAACATGCTCCGCTCGGCGAGCACCGTGAACAGGACTCTCATCGGGACCCCCCGTGCCCGGCCGCGACGAAGTCCCGGACCAGCCGCGCGACCGTGCGCACGTCGTCGTCGGACAGGCCCGGGTGCAGCGGCAGGCAGAGCGTCGAGGCCGCGGCCCGCTCGGCCGCCGGGAAGTCCCCGCCCGCCCCGTACAGTTCCACCCCGTGCAGGGGCGCGTACCGGAACGTCGTGTACACGTCGTTCTCCAACAGGTACTTGGCCAGGCCGTCCCGGTTCCGGGTCTGCACCCAGTAGAAGTAGTGCGAGGACTCGTGCCCCGGCTCGGGGGCGGGCGGCAGGCGCAGCCCCTCGACCCCGGCCAGTTCCCGGTCGTAGAGCGCGACGACCTCCGCCCGCCGACGGATCAGCTCGGGCAGTCGGCGCAGCTGGACCAACCCGATGGCGGCGGTGAGGTCGTTGCCGACGTAGCGGCGCCCCACCTCCTCCACCTGCGGTTCCCACCAGCGGTCCGCGTGCCGCGCGTGGCCCAGACCCGAGGGGTGGGCCAACCCGTGGTAGGCCAGGCGGCGGATGCGCGCCGCCCGATCGGGATCGCGGGCGTGGACCATCCCCCCGTCCCCGGTGACCATCACCTTCATCGCGTCGAAGCTCCACATCGCGAGGTCCCCGAAGGAGCCGACCCGGCGGCCGTCCACGGAGGAGGCGACCGAGCAGGCCGCGTCCTCCAGCAGCGCCACACCCCGGTCGCGGCACAGGTCGGCGATCTCGCGGATCTCGCCCGGATGCCCGCCGTAGTGCAGGACGACCACGGCCCGGGTCGCCTCCCCCAGCGCCTTGCCGACGTCGGCGGCCGTGGGGTTGAGGGTGTACGGGTCCACGTCGCAAAAGACCGGCCTGGCGCCGGTCGCCATCACGGCGTTGGCGGCCGCCACGAAGCTGAGCGTGGGCAGGACGACCTCGTCGCCCGGTCCCAGGTCGAGCGACTCCAGGGCGAGGAACAGTCCGGCGGTCCCCGAGTTGAGGAAGACCGTGTTGGCCGGATCGACCCCCACGTACTCGGCGAAGGCCGCCTCCAGGGCCCGGGTCCGGGGACCGAGGCCCAGCCACCGGTCGTCGACGACCTCTCTGACCGCCGCGATCTCCTCGTCGCCGACCTGCGGCTGGAAGAGGTGGATCATGCTCGGCTCCTTCCTTGGGTGATCAGCGGGGCAGGGTTCCGACGAGCAGCCCGCGGCCGTTCGGCGGGCCCTCCAGGTGCCGCACCTCCAGCCCGGCGCGCCGGAACGCGGCGAAGTGCTCCTCCTTGCTGTACAGGTGCATCTCCTCCACCTCGGTGAACTCGCGGATGCCCGAGGGCTCGGCGATCGTGTAGCGCAGCTCCAGCCGGATGGTGTGCCCGTCCCGCCGAATGGACGACAGGCGGCTGATCACCCGCTCCGGCTCCTCCGCCAGGGCCCCCGCGACCGGGATGTCGACGGCGTTCTCCAGGAACCACCAGGGCTCGGCCACGAACACCCCGCCGGGGGCCAGGTGCGCCACCACGTTGGAGAGGAGGGCCTCCAGCTCCTTGAGGGAACGGGAGTACCCGAGCACGAAGCACAGGCAGGTGATGGCGTCGTAGGTCCGCCCCAGGGCGAAGTCGAACATGTCGCCCGCGTGGATCACGGCGTCCGGGGACTTCGCCATGGCACGGGCCCGCATCGGCTCCGACAGCTCCAGGCCCTCGACGTCGTCGAACTCCCCGCGCAGGCCGACGATGTGGGTGCCGGTGCCGCAGGCGACGTCGAGCACGGACCGGGCCGACGGGTTGAAGCGGCGGATGACCTCGGTGATCTGGTCGGCTTCGGAGACGCGGCCGCGCCCCCGGGCGCGCTGGAGGACGTCGTACACCTCGGCGTGGTCGCCGCTGTACTCGGTCCGGCCCGGCTCGGTCGTCGCGGAGACGGGGGTGGTGGGGGCGGAGGTGGGGGGCTGGGTCACGGTCATGAGCGGTCCTTCACGAATTCGGTGATCGAGGAGATGACGTAGTCGAGCATCACGTCGGACAGACCCGGGTAGACGCCCACCCAGAGGGTCTGCATGGTGATGACGTCGCTGTTCTCCAGCCCGCCGACCACGCGGTACCGCTGGTCGGCGTAGGCCGGGTGGCGGGTGAGGTTGCCCGCGAAGAGCTGCCGTGTGCCGATCCCGCGCGCCTCCAGGTGGGCGACGAACTCGGGACGCCCGAAGGGCGCGTCGGTGTCGACGGTGATGGCGAACCCGAACCAGCTGGGGTCACTGCCGGGGGTGGCCTCGGGGAGGATCAGGTGCGGGACCCCGTCCAGGCCCTCGCGCAGCCGGCGCCAGGCCGCGCGGCGGGCCGCACAGAAGTCGTCGATCTTGCGCAGCTGGGACAGGCCCAGCGCCGCCTGGAGGTCGGTGGCCTTCAGGTTGTAGCCCACGTGGGAGAAGATGTACTTGTGGTCGTAGCCCTGCGGGAGCGTCCCGAGCTGGTACTGGAAGCGCTTGAGGCAGCGGTTGTTCTCCCCGGGCTCGCACCAGCAGTCGCGGCCCCAGTCGCGCAGTGACTCCACGACACGGGCCAGGCGCAGGTTCGAGGTCAGCACGCAGCCGCCCTCGCCCATGGCCAGGTGGTGCGCGGGGTAGAAGCTGACCGTGCTCAGGTCGCCGAAGGTCCCGGTCAGCCGCCCCTCGTAGGTGGAGCCCACCGCGTCGCAGTTGTCCTCCACCAGGTAGAGGCCGTGCTCCTGTGCGAGCTCCGCGATCTCCCGGGCGGGGAACGGGTTGCCCAGGGTGTGGGCCATCATGACGGCCCTCGTGCGGGGTCCGATCGCGGCGCGCACCCGCTCGGCGGTCGTGTTGTAGGTGGCCAGGTCGACGTCCACGAAGACCGGCACGAGCCCGTTCTGGATGATCGGGTTCAGCGTCGTGGGGAACCCCGTGGCGACCGTGATGACCTCGTCACCGGGGCGCAGGGGCTCCTCCAGGGTGTGCGACGTCAGAGCGGTGATCGCCAGGAGGTTGGCGGAGGACCCCGAGTTGGTCAGGTGGGCCTTGCGCCGGTCGCTGTGCTTGGCGAAACGCGACTCGAACCTGCGGGTCAGGGCGCCGCCCGCGATCCTCAGGTCGAGCGCGGCCGCCACCAGCGCGGCCCGGTCCTCCTCGTCGAGGACGGCCCCGGAGGGCCAGATCTCCGTCTCGCCCGGGACGAACTCGCCTCGGGGGGCCTGCTCCCGGTGGTAGGCCCTGACGTCCTCGATGATCCGTTCCCTCAGGTCGCTCATGCTCCCCTGCCCGCCTCTCTGGTCTGTACGTGTGTGCTCGCCCTCTCCCCGTACGCTCCGCGGGGCCGGTGGTCCCGGCCCCGCGGAGGCCCGTCCTCGGGTCCGCCGGTCCTCATCCGCTGATCAGCCCGACACTGGAGACGAACCTGTCCAGCACCCGGCGGTAGTAGTCGGGGGAGAACCCCATGTCCTCCACCTCGGGCACCAGCGCGCGGAGCCGGTCCACGTTCACCTGGTGGCACGAGCCGCCGTCCGCGTACTCCCGCACGACGGACAGCCCCAGACGGTCCTGGAGGTGGTCGACGATCCGGTCGACCGGGACCGACTCCCCCGAGGCGACGTTGACCGTCGTCCCCGTCAACCCCTGGGCCAGCAGGCGGTCGATGACGCGCACCACGTCGTCGACGTCCACCAGGTCCCTGGAGGCACTGCGCTGGACGGTGACCGACCCGCGGCCCATCTGGTCGACGAGGGAGGGCACCAGCTGGTGCGCGGGCTGGCCCGGACCCACCAGGTGGCTCAGGCGCAGGATGAGGTGCGCCGCCCCCGAGGAGCGCAACCGCTCCTCCAGTGCGAGTTTGTGCATGCCGTACGGGCTACAGGGGGTGACGTCGTCGTCCTCCCGGGCGGGCCCCCGGACCCGGCCGTACATGCCGCTCGACGCGGTGGAGAAGAACAGGAGGTGCCTGCCCTCCGCCGCGCACCGGGCGGCGACCGAGTCCAGGAGGTCCCGCTCCCGGGCGAAGTCCGCCTCCGAAACCCCGCTCGCCCAGGAGACCCCCGCGGCCAGCACCACCACGGCGTCCGGGTGGAGGTGACTGATCGGCCGAAGGCTCCGAGCGAGGAAGCCCCTTCCCACGATTTCCATCAGTTGAGTCCCGAAAGTGAGCCGGTTGCCGGTGGGTGGGAACGCGGACGCACCCTAGGCGGGGGCGCTCTCGGGGTCGTGGACGGTGAGGAAGAAGTCGCGGAACTCGGCCAGGGTCTCCCCCTGGAAGGTGCTCATCCCCTCCAGCACCGCGACGTCGTAGACCTCCTCCAGGGCGAGCAGGAGCTGGACGATCCCGAAGGAGTCCAGGTCCTCCATCCGGAGGTCGATGGAGATGTCCTCCCGGTCGGGGTAGAGCTCCCCGAGGATGCTCACGATGTTCTTCTCGACGTCTTCCTTGACGGCCACGGAGGCCCCCTTCGTTCGTTGGTGTGATGTGACTGCCGAGCGGGCCCCGAGGGGCTACCGCGCGTCGACGGACTTCTTCAGCGGTTCCCACCAGCCGCGGTTCTCCTCGTACCAGCGCACGGTGCGGTCGAGCCCCTCGCGGAAGCCCACCCTCGGTGCGTAGCCGAGCTCGTCCCGCAGGCGGGTGGTGTCCACCGAGTAGCGGCGGTCGTGCCCCTTGCGGTCCTCGACGTGGGTGACCGCCGACCAGTCGTTGCCGGTCAGCTCCAGCAGCAGCTCCGTGATCTGGAGGTTGCTGCACTCGTCCTCGCCGCCGATGTTGTAGGTCCGCCCCGGCTCCCCCCGCTCGGCGACCAGGGACAGGCCCAGGCAGTGGTCGTCGACGTGAATCCAGTTGCGGACGTTGCGGCCGTCCCCGTACAGCGGCACCTGGACCCCGTCGGAGAGGTTGGTGACGAAGAGCGGGATGAGCTTCTCCGGGAACTGGTACGGCCCGTAGGTGTTGGTCGCCCGGGCCACCACCACCGGGAGCCCGTGGGTCTGGTGGAAGGCGCGTGCCATGAGCTCCGCCGACGCCTTGGACGCCGAGTACGGGGAGTTGGGCAGCAGGGGGTCGGACTCCACGCTGGACCCGGTGGGGACGGAACCGTACACCTCGTCGGTGGACACCAGGACGAAGCGCTCGACCCCTGCCGCCACGGCGGCGTCCAGGAGGGTGTGGGTACCGACCACGTTGGTGGTGACGAAGTCGCCGCCGTCCGCGATCGAACGGTCGACGTGCGACTCCGCCGCGAAGTGGAGGACGTGCGTGACTCCCTCCATGGCCTCGCGGACGGTGTCCGCGTCCCGGATGTCCCCCCGGACGAAGGTCAGCTCCGGACGGTCGGCGACCGTGGCCAGGTTGTCGAGGTTGCCCGCGTAGGTGAGCGCGTCCAGAACGCGCACCGGCGCCCCCTCGAAGAAGGGATAGGCCCCGGTCAGGGCTCTGCGGACGAAGTTCGATCCGATGAACCCGGCGCCGCCGGTCACCAGGACTCGCATGGTCTCTCCTTAGATGCTCTGTCCGGCCAGCCCGGAGACGCTCATGACGTACTTGCCGTACTCGGAGTTGCGCATCCGGCTGCCGAGCTCGTAACACTGCTCGGCGGTGATCCACCCCTGTTCGAGGGCGATCTCCTCCAGGCAGGAGATGTGCAGGCGCTGCTTGGACTCCAGCGCCCGGACGTACTGGATCGCCTCGTTGAGCGACTCGGTGGTGCCCGCGTCGAGCCAGGAGCAGCCCCGGCCCAACACGATGAGGTCGACCTCCTTCTCCTCCAGGTAGATGCGGTTGACGTCGGTGACCTCCAGCTCGCCCCGCGACGAGGGGCGGATGCGCTTGGCGGTGTCGACGACGTCGGCGTCGTAGAAGTACAGGCCGGTGACGGCGATGTCCGACTCCGGGTGCTCCGGCTTCTCCACGAGGGAGACCAGTCGGCCGTCGGCGTCGCGCTCGGCGACGGCGAAGCGCTCGGGGTCGGGCACCCGGTAGCCGAAGAGCGTGCAGCCCTTCTCGTTGTTCCTGGCCTCGGCCAGGGCGCTGGGCAGGAACGGGCCGTGGAAGATGTTGTCGCCCAGAATCAGGGCCACGGGGTCCCCAGCGATGAAGTCCTCGCCGACCAGGAAGGCGTCGGCGATGCCCCGGGGTTCGGGCTGCTCGGCGTAGGACAGCGAGATCCCCAGCCGCGACCCGTCGCCCAGCAGGGAGCGCATGGCGGGCAGCGCCTCGGGGGTCGAGATGACGAGGATCTCGGTGATGCCCGCCTGCATGAGCACGGACAACGGGTAGTAGATCATCGGCTTGTCGTAGACCGGCAGCAGCTGTTTCGACGTCGCCAGCGTCAGGGGGTGGAGCCTGCTCCCCCCGCCTCCGGCGAGAACAATTCCTTTCATTCGATCACCCAACCGTCCCTTCGGGGGACATAAAACAGCGTGCGCGCGGCACGCTGTTACGGAGAAGAGGAATCGGGGTCGGTCACGGGGAGCGAACATTGGACTACCGCCCGCCCGGCCAATTGCAAGGGCATTGAGCCCCCGTCCCACACATGTCTACAGTGAGGGAGCAAAGCAGACAATACCCCAGATAATGTCTCGCCAGCGGGACAGCCATAAAAACCCCGCACGACACCGGAAATCAGGTGCCCCCGGCGGGCCCCGAAATCCCCCAAGGAGCGGATATGCGAATTCTCGTCGCCCTCTACGCGGAGAAAACGGCTTTCCACAGCATGGCCCCGCTGGCCTGGGCCCTGCGCAACGCGGGCCACGAGGTGCGGGTCGCCAGCCAGCCGGAACTCACCGGCACCGTCACCGGGACCGGCCTGACCTTCGTCCCCGTCGGCCGCGACCACAGCCTCTGGCGCGTCCTCGGCATGTTCGGGGTGGCCCGCGGCAACCCCGTGGTGCCCCTGGACACGGCCGTGCTGCCCGAGGAGGAGGTCAGCTGGGAGTACCTGCGCGACGGCTACGACAAGCTCGTCCCCTGGTGGTTCTCGATCGTCAACGACCCGATGGTGGACGACCTGGTCGCCGCCTGCCGCGCGTGGCGCCCCGACCTCGTGCTGTGGGACCCCCGCACCTTCGCCGCCCCCGTCGCCGCCACCGCCGTCGGAGCGGTCCACGCCCGCCTGACCTGGGGAATCGATGTCTACGCCAAGGTCAGGCAGATGTTCCTCAAGCGGCAGGACGAACAGCCCGAGGCCGAGCGCCGCGACCCGCTCGCCGCGTGGATCGCCGGGTACGCCGAGGCACACGGCCTCGGGTTCGACGAGGTCATGACCCACGGGCACTTCACCATCGACCAGCTGCCCGCCCCGCTCCGGCTCCGCGCCGACCTCGACTACATGGGCATGCGCTACGTGCCCCACAACGGTCCCGCGGTGGTCCCGCCCTGGCTGTGGGAGCGACCCCGGCGCCCCCGCGTCTGCCTGACCCTGGGCACCAGCGCCACCGGGCGCTCCTACGGCAGGTCCGTGGACGTCGAGGACCTGGTGCGCTCCCTCGCCGAACTGGACGCGGAGATCGTCGCCACCGTCTCCGACCAGGAACGCGAACGGATCGGGACCGTACCCGACAACGTCCGGCTGGAGACCTTCGTCCCGCTCCAGGCCCTGCTCCCGACCTGCTCGGCGGTGGTGCACCACGCGGGCTTCGGTTCGGTCTTCACCGCGCTGGCGGAGGGGGTGCCCCAGGTGCTCGTCCCCCAGCAGTTCGACGCGCGGGCCATCGGCCCCCGCGTCGCCGCCCAGGGCGTGGGCGTCCACGTGCCCAGCGACGAGGCCGACGGACCCCGGGTGCGCGACGCCGTGGCCCGTATCCTGGCCGACCCCTCGTACCGCGAACGGGCCGGCGCCCTGCGGCGGGAGGCCGCCGGGCTCCCCGGCCCCCACGAGATCGTCCCCCGGATCGAATCGGCCGTGCGCGCCCTGCGGGGCTCCACGACGAACCCCGCGACCGGACCCGTTTTCCGGTGAACCCTTGACCGGACATTCCCCGGCGCATAATTTCCCTGTTCGGGGGCCCCACAACCGAAGGGACACCCCCGGAGACCGGGCGACCGGAAACAGGAACCCCCCGAAAGAAAGCTGCTGAGAAATGGCCGACACCACGTCCTGCCGAATCTGTGAAGGAACCGTAGAGGAGTTCTTCGACTTCGGCCGACAGCCACTGTCGAACGCCTTTGTCAAGCCAGGAGAGGAGAAGGACGAGTTCTTCTTCCGCCTCGCCGTCGGCCTCTGCTCCGACTGCCGCATGGTCCAGCTGGTGGAGGAGGTCCCCCGCGAACGCATGTTCAACGAGGACTACCCCTACCTCTCCTCCGGCTCGGTCCTCATGAAGGCCCACTGGGAGGCGGTCGCCCAGCGCTTCGTCGACCGGGAGGACAACCGGGACGACCCCTTCGTGGTCGAGCTGGGCTGCAACGACGGCGTGATGCTGGAGACCGTCGCCAAGGCGGGCGTGCGCCACCTCGGCGTGGAACCCTCCGGCGGGGTCGCCGACCTCGCGGCGGGCAAGGGCGTGCTGGTGCGCAAGGACTTCTTCGAGGAGGACGTGGCCGCGTCGGTCCGCGCCGAGCACGGCCCCGCCGACGTGGTCTTCGCCGCCAACACCCTCTGCCACATCCCCTACATGGGCTCCATCCTGCGCGGCGTCCGCGACCTGCTCGCCCCCAAGGGCGTCTTCGTCTTCGAGGACCCCTACCTCGGCGACATCATGGCCAAGACCTCCTTCGACCAGATCTACGACGAGCACTTCTACTTCTTCGGCGCCCACTCGGTGCGGGCCATGGCCGCCCTGCACGGCCTGGAGCTGGTCGACGTCGAGCGCCTCCCGGTGCACGGCGGCGAGGTCCGGTACACGCTGGCCCTGGCCGGGGCCCTCACCCCCTCGGCGGCCGTCGCCGCTCTGCTGGCCGAGGAGGTGGAGGCCGGGCTCACCGACCTGGAGACCCTGCGCGGGTTCGGCGCCCGGGTCCAGCGGATCAGCGACGACCTGACCGCGCTCCTGACCGACCTGCGCGACCAGGGCAGGCGGGTGGTCGCCTACGGCGCCACCGCCAAGAGCGCCACCATCCTCAACTACAGCGGCATCGGCCCCGACCTCGTGGAGGCGGTCGTGGACACCACCCCCGCCAAGCAGGGCCGTCTCACCCCCGGCTCGCACATCCCGATCGTCCCCGCCGAACGGTTCCAGGACCCCTACCCCGACTACGCGCTGCTCTTCGCCTGGAACCACGCGGAGGAGATCCGCGGCAAGGAGGAGGGGTTCCGCGCCTCGGGCGGCAGGTGGATCACCTACGTGCCCGAGGTGCGGGTGACCTCCGACTGAACCGTCAGGCCAGGCACCACTCCAGGACCGCGACGGCGCTGTTGAACTTGTTCTGGGCCTGCTCGAAGGCGATGCTCGAAGGTCCGTCGAGGACACGGGCGGTCACCTCGTCCCCCCGGTGGGCGGGCAGGTCGTGCAGGAACAGCGCCGCGGGCCACCGGTCCATCAGAGCCGAGTCGACCGTGAACGGGACGAACAGGTCCCGCCAGGTCGGGTCGGCCTTGGTCGTTCCGGTGGTCTGCCAGCGGGTGGTGTAGACGGCGTCCACGTGCCCCGGGAGCTCCTCCATGTCGTGGCGCTCCACGACGGTGGACCCGTGGCGCTCCGCCAGGGCCAGGGACTCTGCCAGCACCACCGGGTCCAGGCCGTGGCCGGGCGGGGTGCGCAGCTCCAGCCGCACGCCCCGGAACAGCGGCAGGGAGCGGGCCAGGGCGACCGCGGTGTTGTTGCCCTCGCCCGCGTAGAGCAGGCTGAGCCCCTCCAACCCCCCGAAACGCGACAGCAGGGTGGTGAGGTCCGCGAGGGCCTGGGTGGGGTGCTCGTCGCTGTTCATCGCGTTGACCACCGCCATGCGCGGCTGGTCCGCGAGCGCCCGCAGCTCGTGGAAGGGGCCCACGGTACGCGCCACCAGCCCGTCGAGCATCCCGGAGAGCACCCGGGCGGTGTCCTCCACGGTCTCCCCGGTGTTGAGCTGGAGGTCGGCGGGGCCGTAGGAGACGACCTGCGCCCCCAGACGCATCGCCGCCGTGGTGAAGGACGTCCGGGTACGGGTGGAGGTCGCCCTGAAGTAGACGCCCACGATCCGGTCGGACAGGGGCCTGCCGCAGACACCGGGGTCTCGGGACACGCTCACGCCACGGCGGGCGATCGCCTCGATCTCGGACACGGAGAGGTCATTCAGGGACAGCAGGTGGCGGATCTCGGGCACGGGGGGCTCCAGGGTCGTGACGGGGGCCGGGGACCGCCCCGGCCGGGATCGGCGCCGGGGGCGGTGCCCCCGGCGGGCGGTCCGGCGCCGTCGTGCGCGGCGCCGGACCGGTTGCGGGATCAGGGAGCGGCGGTGGCGCCGTCCTCGGCGGCGGTACCGCCGAGCACCCGCTCCAGGGTGTCGGCGAGGGCCCCGGCGTGCGGGGGCCGCAGGACGCCCAGGTGGTCTCCGGGGACCCGGAGGACCCGGAGGTCGCCGGTCACCCGCTCGCGCCAGTGCCGCAGGTAGGCGGCGTAGTCCTGACCCTCGATCGCCACGTGGCGCTCCTCGGCCAGTTCGTCGCCCACGAGCAGGTCCAGGTCGCCGTCGAAGGCGGTGAACCGGTAGTCCATGCGCGCCCGCAGGAGGCCGCGCCAGGCGGACAGCCGGGGCAGCCACTCCGGCCCCGCGTCCCGGTCCGTGACGGCGTGGCCGCCGTCGTCCTCCACCACCTCCCGCAGGATCGCGCCGAGTTCGGCGCGCAGGGCGTCGGCGTCCGGGGCACCGGTATCCGGGGCGTCCCGCTCCGGTCGAGGAGTCGAGACGTCGAGAAGTCGACAGATCTCCTCGCCGCGTGTGAGCAGCTCCAGCTCACGGGGCATCGAGAGGTAGCCCTCGTCGGAGACGCCCACCGGGTCGAGCAGGAGCAGGCGTACCTCCTCGCCCTCGTCCCGCAGGGCGCGGGCCATCTCCCAGGCGATCGCCCCGCCGCCGCACCACCCCAGCAGCAGGTGCGGCCCCTCGGGACGCTCGGCCCGCATCGCCGCCAGGTAGCGGGCCGCGATCTCCGGCACGGACTCGCCGGAGGACCACTCGAAGGCGACCAGCTCGCGCCGCCCGGACAGTTCCTCGGCCAGGTGGCGGTACCAGTGCGCGCTACCGCCGCCGGGGTGGACGCAGTACAGCGGCGCGCCGGGTCCCTCGCCGCCGAACCGGACCAGCGGGGACCGCTCGCGCGCCCCCCTGGACTCCGCGACGATGCGGGCGATGGTGCGGTGCTCCACGAAGTCCCGCAGCCCCAGGCCGACCCCGGTGCGCTCGCGCATGGCGGCGATGACCCGCATCATCAGCAGCGAGTGGCCGCCCAGCTCGAAGAAGTCGTCGTCGGCGGACACCCGGTCGATCTCCAGGACCCGCTCCCACTCCCGCGCCAGCGCCTCCTCCAGCCGCCCTCGGGGGGCGACGAAGCGGTCGGACGCGGAGGCGGTGCCGGGGGCGGGCAGCGCCGCGCGGTCCACCTTGCCGTTGAGCGTGGTGGGGAACGCGGCCAGGTGCGTGAACAGGGACGGGACCATGTACTCCGGGAGCGTGCGGGCCGCGTGGGCGCGCAGTTCGGCGGTGGTCGCCTCCCCGCCCTCGGGGACGAGGTAGGCGACCAGGCGGGGGCTGCCGTCCGGCCCAGGGACCGGGTGCACCACGGCCGAACGCACCCGGGGGTGCGCGGCCAGGACGGCCTCGATCTCGCCGGTCTCGATGCGAAAGCCCCGGATCTTGACCTGGTGGTCGTCGCGCCCGAGGATCTCCACCCTGCCGTCGGGGTGGCGTCGACCCAGGTCGCCGGTGAGGTACAGGCGACCGCCCCCGCCCCACGGGTCGGGCACGAACCGCTCGGCGGTCAGCCCCGGGCGCCCGGCGTAACCGTGGGCCAGACCGGCCCCGGCCACGCACACCTGGCCCACCGCGCCGTCCGGGACGGGGGAGAGGTCACCGGACAGGACCAGCACCTCGTCACCGTCCACCGGCTCCCAGTCGAGTGGCTCGCCCGCCCGGCCGTGCCGGGTGACGGCCGACCACACGGTGCTCTCGGTGGGCCCGTACAGGTCCCACAGCTCCCCGGTGCGCCCGCCGATCGCGGCGGCCAGGGCCGGGTCGAGGCGTTCGCCGCCGCAGAGCGCCCGCAGGCCCTCGGGCAGCGGCGCCCCCGAGTCGACCAGGGTCCGCCACTGGGTGGGGGTGGCCTGGAGGACGGTGGCCCGCCCGGCCGTGAGCAGTGCGGACAGCGCCCCCGGGTCGGCGGCCTGCTCCTCGTCGGCGAGCAGGACCCGGCCACCGTGGACCAGCGGCCCGAAGAGCTCCAGCGCGGCGATGTCGAAGGACGGGGTGGTGACCGCCGCGAGGACGTCGTCCGGGCCGAGCCCGGGCCTGCGGCCCATCGCCCGCACCAGGGCCTCCAGCGCCCCGTGCCCGACCACGACGCCCTTGGGCCGCCCCGTGGAACCGGAGGTGTGGATGACGTAGGCGACGTCGTCGGCGCCGACCCGCACCGGCGCGCCGCCGGGGCGGTCGCCCACCTCCTCGGGAAGGACCACCGCCCGGGACAGCGAACGGAACCGTTCGGCCAGCTCGGGAGCGGTGATGACGGCACGGGCGCCGGTGTCCTCCAGAATCCAGGAGATCCGGCCGTCCGGGTGCGCGGCGTCCAGCGGCGCGTAGCCCGCCCCCGCCGCCATGACCCCCAGCAGGGCGGCCACGAGCTCGGCGTCTCGGGGCAGGCACACCGCGACCAGGTCGCCCCGGCCCACCCCCAGCTCCCCGAGGTGGCGGGCCCACGCGAGGGCACGGCCCCACAGGGTCCCGTAGTCGGTGTCGCCGCCGACCGACGTGACCGCGACGGCGCCGGGGCGGCTCGCGGCCAGCGCGGCGACGGACTCCACCACGGACCGCGCGGCCGCCGCGCTCCGGGCTCCGCGCACGGGCGCGGGCACCGGGCAGACGGCCGGGCCCCGCGGGTCGGCCACCACGGACTCCAGGGCCGATCGGTACAGGGCCGCCAGCTGCCGGAGCCGGTCGGGGGACACCCGCGCGGAGCGGGCGGTCAGCACGAGCGCGCCGGGCTCGGTGGTGACGTTGAGCGCGAACTCGTTGGGGCTGGCGTCGTGACCGGCGGCCGTGTCCACCGTCTCGCGGTCCAGGACGTGGAAGTCCAGGTAGTTGAAGACCACGTCCAACAGGCGCTCGGAGCCGCCGTGCTCGCGCTGGATGAGCGGGAGCGGGTAGCGGCGGTGCGGCCAGACCGCGACCTCCTCGGCGAACACGTCGGAGACCGCCGTGAGCCAGTCCGCCCCGGGCGCGAACGACACCAGGGGCACGGTGTTCAGGTACATGCCGCGCACGGTGTCACCGCCCTCGACCTCCGGTCGGCCGTTGCAGACCAGCCCGGTCAGGAAGGGGCCCTCACCGTGCACGGCCCGCCACACGGACAGGTGCGCGGCGAGCAGCACGCTCTTCAGGGACGCCCTGGCCGACAGCGCGACCTCGCGCAGGCCCTCCTCCAGGTCGGCGTAGGGGACGGTCACCTCGTCCTGGCGGGAGTCGTCGGGGTCCCCCCACAGCTCGGGCAGGTCGAGGCGCTCGGCGGCGCCCACCCTCCCCGCCCAGAACCCGCGTTGTCCGGGGTCGGCGGCGCTCAGCCGCTCCTCGGCGACGAAGTCCGCGAACCGGACCCCCGCCGCGACCGACCGGTCCGGGACGCCGCCGCCCCGGATCTCCCGGTAGCAGTCGAGCAGCTCGGTGAGGGTGGAGTTGTGGCTCCAACCGTCCAGGACCGCGTGGCACTCGGTCAGCGTGAGGTACCAGCGGGTGTCGCCGACGACGTGCGCGTGGAACCGGACCAGCGGCGGAACGGCCAGGTCGAAGGGGGTGGTCCGCTCGCGGTCGCCGAACGCGCGCACCAGGGGCACCCGCTCCGGTTCGTCGTGCCCCCGCAGGTCGGTCCAGCCCACGACCGCCTCGGCGCGCTCGTGCACGAGCTGGACCTGCTCGTCGAAGGAGGTGAGGTCGAACGAGGTGCGCAGGACCGGATGCCGGGCCACCACCGTCGCCGCCGCCTCCCGGAGCGCGTGCGGGTCGAAGCCGTCCTCGTCCCGCACCAGGTAGTCGGTCACGTTGTGGTACGGGTTCGCCTCGGAGTCGGCGACCATCTCGAACACCATGCCGGCCTGCGTCATGGACATCGGGTAGGCGTCGGCGGCCCCGAGCGGGACGCGGGCCCGGTCGTCCTCGGACAGCAGGGCGAACGGCGCGGTGCCCGTGACCTCCTCCCGCACGCCGCCGGAGCGGTGGGCGGCGGTCAGCTCCGCGACGCTCTGGTGCAGGAAGAGGTCGGGCACGGAGTAGTCGTGACCCGCCGCCGCGAGCGCCCCGGCGAGGCGCACCGCGCGGATGGAGTCGCCGCCGAGCGCGAAGAAGTTGTCGTGGACCCCCACCTCCGGGACACCGAGGACCCGGGCCCAGACCTCGGCGACCGCCCGCTCCCTCGGAGTGCGCGGCGCCGCGTACTCCGTCTCCTGCGAGGCGCGGGAGAAGTCCGGGGAGGGCAGGGCCCGCTTGTCCACCTTGCCGTTGGCGGTCAGCGGCATGCGCTCCACCTCGACCACCACCGAAGGCACCATGTAGCCGGGCAGGACCCGGGCGGCGTGGGCCCGCACCGACGCGGACGTGGCCCCGCCCGGCTCCGGCTCGACGTACGCCGCCAGTCGGGGATCGCCGTCCCGGTCGTCGACCAGCACCACGGCCTCGGCGACACCGGGCGCGGAGGCCAGGCAGGCCCGGACCTCGCCCAGCTCGATCCGGAAGCCCCGGATCTTCACCTGGTCGTCGAAGCGTCCCAGGAACTCGATCTCGCCGTCGGCCAGCACCCGCGCCTTGTCGCCCGAGCGGTACATGCGCGCACCCGCCGGGCCGAAGGGGTCGGGCACAAACCGCTCGGCGGTGAGCGCCGGACGGTTCAGGTAACCGCGGGTCACCCCCGGCCCGCCCACGTGGATCTCGCCGGGTACCCCTACGGGCACGGGGTTCAGGGCCGGGTCGAGCACGTACAGGGCGAGGTCGTCCACCGGCGGTCCGACCGGGCTGCGCACCCCGTCCAGGTCACCCGGGGTCAGGGAGCGGTACGTGGTGTGGACGGTGGTCTCGGTGATCCCGTACATGTTGACCACGCGCACCCGGTCGCCGAACCGCCGCCACCAGGGGCGCAGCGACTCCACGTCCAGGGCCTCACCGGCCAGGACCACCGTGTGCAGGCGCAGCCGCGCCATCTCGGGGACGTCCCGCCCGGCCATCTCCACCAGGCCGCGGAAGGCCGTGGGGGTCTGGTTGAGCACGGTGACGCCCTCGTCGACTAGCAGGTCGAGCAGGTCGCGGGGGGAGCGTGTCACCTCCTGCGGGACCACGACGAGGCGGCCGCCGTGCAGCAGCGCGCCCCAGATCTCCCACACCGAGACGTCGAAGGCGAACGAGTGGAAGAGCGGCCACACGTCGCCCGCGTCGAAGCGGTACCGTTCGTCGGTCGAGGTCACGAGGCGGACCACGTTGCCGTGGGTGACCTCGACCCCCTTGGGGCGGCCCGTCGATCCGGAGGTGTAGATGACGTAGGCGCGGTCCCCGGGGTCGGTGTCCACCCGGGGCGCGGTCCGGGGCAGGGACGCGAGGACGCCCTCCTCGTGCGGGGAGTCCAGGACCACCACACGGGGATCGTCCCCGGCGGCGTCCAGGGAGTCGGCCAGCGCCTTCTCCGTGAGCACCACGCGCACGCCCGAGTCGCGCACCATGTAGGCGACGCGATCCGCCGGGTGCACCGGGTCCAGGGGCAGGTACCCGGCACCGGCCTTGAGCACTCCGAGCAGGGCGGGGACGAGTTCCGCGCCACGGTTCAGGTGCACGCCGACCAGGTCCTCCCGCCCCACGCCCTCGCCCAGGAGGCGCCGGGCGATCCGGTTGGCCCTGCCGTCGAGCTCGGCGTAGGTGAGGTGGGCGCCGTCCACGGTGAGGGCCACGGCGTCGGGCGTGAGGGCCGCACGGTCCGCGAAGCGCTCGTGCAGGACGGGCGCGTCCGGAGCCCACGCGCGCGGCCGGTGCAGCACGGCGTCCCGCTCGTCGTCGCCGAGCAGGCCGACCAGGCCCACCGGGGTCCCGGGGTCGGCCGCGACGTTCTCCAGGAACCGCACCAGGTGGGCGGCCATGCGCTCCACCGTGGCCGTGTCGAAGAGGGCGTGCGGGAACGTGACCGTGCCCGTGTACGACCCGTCCGTACCCCGCTCCAGGGCCCAGTTGAGGTCGAGCTTGGCCGCCGAGGACGGGACCGCGACCTCCTCACCGACCAGTGGTCCGGACCGGAACCGGGCGGGCTCCCCGGTCCCCATCACGAACCCCACCTGGTAGAGGGGGTTGCGGGCCAGGTCGCGGTCGGTCACCAGCGCGGTGACGACCCGTTCGAAGGGCACCTCCTGGTGGTCGAAGGCGTCCAGGGCGGTGTCGCGGGTGCGCTCCAGCAGTCCCGCGAAGGACGGGTTGCCGGACAGGTCGGCGCGCAGCGCCAGCATGTTGATGAAGACGCCCACCACGGGTTCCAGCTCGGCGCGCGTGCGCCCCGCCACCGGGGTGCCCACGGCGAAGTCCGCCTGCCCGGAGTAGCGGCCCATCACCGCCTGGAGGGCGGCCAGATAGACCATGAACGGGGTCGCGCCGTGCTCGCGCCCGAGCGCGGCGAGGGTGTCGGCCAGGTCGGCGGGGACCTCGAAGCCGACCGTGGCGCCGTCGGGCTCCCACACCGCGGGACGGCCGCGGTCGGTGGGCAGTTCCAGGGCGGGGAGCCCCGCCAGGCGTTCGCGCCAGTGTTCGGTGCCCGCCCGCGCGCGCTCCTCGAAGGCCTCCGAACGCTGCCAGTGCGCGTAGTCCGCGTACTGGAGCGCCGGGGCGGGGGCGTCCGCGCCGCCGTCGGCGTAGCGCTCGGCGAGGTCGTCCACCAGCAGGCCCACCGACCAGCCGTCGACGGCGACGTGGTGCAGGACCAGCACCAGCAGGTGCTCCTCATCGCCCAACCGCACCAGTCGGGCGCGCCACACCGGGCCGGACTCCAGGTCGAAGGGTTGGCGGAGGTCGAGGCGGACGAGGTCGTCCGCGTAACGGCGGGCGCGCTCCGGCGGCAGGGCGCCCATGTCGTCGAAGGCCACGGGCACGCGGGAGGGCGGGTCGACGACCTGCGTCGGCCGGTTGTCGTCGTCGGTCCCGTAGCGGGTGCGCAGCACCTCGTGCCGCTCCGCGAGCCGGTTCAGCGACGCGGCCAGGCGCTCCCGGTCCAGCGGGCCCCGCAACCGCAGGACCACGGGCACCTGGTAGTCCACGCCCCCGGGGCGCAGGCGGTCCAGGACCCACATGCGCTCCTGGGAGAACGACAGCGGCAGGGGGCGGTCCCGGGGGACGGGCACGACCCCCTCCGGAGCGGGCGCCCCGTTTCGGCGGGAGAGGCGGTCCAGCAGCAGCGCCGCCCCACGCCCGGGGTTCTCGGTTCTCGTGAGCATCGCGCAATCACCTAGGGCTCTCGTCGTCGGAGGGTTCGGAGTCGGCCAGCCGGATCAGGGCGGCCGCCTGGTCCGCGATCGTGGTGGCGTCGAAGAGGAGGCTCAGGGGGACCTCCAGTCCGGTGAGGTCGCGCAGGCGCACCATCACCCGGGTGGCGAGGATCGAGTGCCCGCCCAGCAGGAAGAAGTCGTCCAGCACGCCGCACGCGCGGCCCAGGACCTCCTCCCACACCTGCGCCACGGCGCGCTCGATCTCGTCCCGGGGCGCGACGTAGGCGGTGTCGGGTACCAGCTCGGCGGGGTCGGGCACGGGCAGGGCCCTGCGGTCGACCTTCTTGCTCGGGGTCAGGGGCATCGCGTCGAGCACGGTCCACAGGCCGGGGACCATGTAGTCGGGCAGCCGGTCGGCCAGGTGGCGGCGGAGTTCGGCGACCGACGCGGGGGAGTCCCCGTGCACCACGTGGCCGACCAGTCGGCGCTCACCTCCCACGACGGGGGCGGTGACGGCCGCGGCCCGCACACCGGGGTGCGCGGCCAGGACCGCCTCGACCTCGCCGAGCTCGATCCGAAACCCCCGCACCTTGACCTGGGTGTCGATCCGGCCGAGGAACTCCACGACCCCGTCCGCGCGGTAGCGGGCCAGGTCTCCGGTTCGGTAGAGGCGGCTCCCCGGCGGCCCGTACGGGTCGGGCACGAACCGCTCGGCGGTGGTCGCGGGACGGCCCAGGTAGCCCCGGGCCAGCCGGTCGCCACCCACGCAGAGCTCGCCGGGCACGCCCACGGGCACGGGGCGTGCCAACGGGTCGAGCACGTACGTGCGGGTCCCCGGGATGGGCCTCCCCACGGGGAGCGCGGACTCCGGCCGGGCCCGCGTCTGGCCCTCCAACGCGTGGGTCATGCAGGTGACCGTGGCCTCGGTCGGCCCGTAGGTGGGCAGGAACCGGCCCGGCAGGTCCGCGTCCCGCCAGATGCGGGCGTCGTCGGCGGTGACCACGTCACTGCTCACCACGACCAGCCGCAGGTGGTCCAGGCGCGGGTCGCGTGCGCCGACGTGCGTCATCATCTCCCGGTAGTAGGCGGGGGTGATCTCCATGTGGGTGACCCGGTGCCGTCCGAGGAAGCCGGGGAGTTCCTCCGGGGGAGTGAACCCCGGGGGGCTGACCACGACCGAGGCCCCCAGCAGCAGCGGCGCGGCGATCTGGTCCATGGACACGTCGAAGGTGAGCGCGGAGAGCAGCACCACCCGGTCGCCGGGGCGGATGTCGTAGGCGTCCGCGACCGTGCGGCAGTGGTGCGCGTACGCCCGGTGGTCGATCATCACCCCCTTGGGGCGGCCGGTGGAGCCCGAGGTGTAGATGGCGTAGGCGAGGCGGTCGGGGTCGGAGTGCCCGCGCACGGGGCGGGCGGGCGCGGGCACGCGGGGCGCGGAAACGGGGTCCGCGGAGTCGGGGCCGGTGGGTGCGGCGACTCCGCCTTCGGCGGTCAGGCGCAGCACGGGTACGTCCAGACCGGCCAGGCGGTGCGCGAGGGAGTCGTGCGCGACCACGGCGGCCGCACCGAGGTCGCCCAGCATGAACGCGGTGCGCTCGACCGGGTGGGCGGTGTCGAGCGGGACGTACACGCCCCCGGCCGCCAGCACCGCGAACAGCACCACCACGGCGTCGGGCGAGCGGTCGAGGTAGACACCCACCGGGGTCTCGGGGGTCACGCCCTCCCGCACCAGCCGGTCGGCGAGCGCGTCGGAACGGGCGAGCAGCCCGCCGTAGGTGAGGCGGCCCCCGTCCCACTCCACGGCGACCCGCTCCGGAGTGCGTTCCGCCTGGGCGCGGAAGGCCTCGTGCACCGTCTCGGCCGGGGTGTGGGCGACCTCCCCGGACCACGGGCCGAGCGCGAGGTCCCGCTCCCTGGCGCCGAGCATGTCGAGCTCGGCCAGGCGCGCGCCCGGGTCGGCGGCCGCGCTGCGGGCCAGGCGGACGAACTGCCGCCCCAGCCCGAGCACGGTGGCCTCGTCGAAGAGCGCCGTGGCGTACTCGATCCGCACCCGGTAGCCGCCCCCGGTTTCGGCGGACAGGCCCAGGGTGAGGTCGAACTTGGCGGTCACGCGGTCGGTGCGGACCCGGCGCACGGACAGGCCCGGGAGGTCGGGCGCGCCGTCCCAGGGCCGTTCGGTCAGCTCGAACATGATGTCGAAGAGCGGGTTCCGCGACTGGTCCCGCTCGGGCGCGAGCTCCTCGACGAGGCGCTCGAAGGCCAGCCCGGCGTGGTCGTAGGCGTCCAACGCCGTGCCGCGCACCCGGCGCAGGAGTTCTCCGAACGTCCCGCCGCCCGCCGACGCGCCGGTGTCCACCCGCAGCACGAGGGTGTTGACCAGCAACCCCACGAGGTCGTCGGTGCGGGAGTCGCCCCGACCGGCCACCGGGGTACCCACCGCCACGTCGTCCTCGCCCGTGTGACGGGAGAGCAGCACCGTGAAGAGCGCCAGGTAGGTCATGAACGGGGTGGCCCCGTGGGACCGGCCGAGGGCGTCCACCGCCTCGGCGGTCTCCCGGGGCAGGACCAGCTCCACGGCCGCGCCCCCGGTGTCCCGCTGCCGGGGTCGCGGGCGGTCGGTGACCAGCTCCGAGGGGCGCAGCCCCGCCAGCCGCTCCGTCCAGTACGCGAGGTCGTGCCGGGCGTCCCCGTCCCGGGCGCGGCGCACCTCCCGGACGGCGTGCGCGGCCGGATCGGTCGCCGGGGTCGGCAGGTCGGGGGCCCTCCCCTGCCTGCGGGCCGTATAAGCGGCGGCCAGGTCGCGTGCCAGAACCTCCTCCGACCAGGCGTCGAAGGCGATGTGGTGCACGACCAGCACGAGCGCGTGGCGGTCCTCCGCCAGACGCAGCAGGCGCGGCCGCACCGGGGGCGCGGCGGCGAGGTCGAATCCGGTCGCGGCCATCTCGGAGAGCTCCACCGCGAGCGGGCGCCCTGTGTCGGCCACCGGCAGCCGGAACGGGACCGGGGGTTCGACGACCTGGTGGGGGACTCCGTCGGCACCGGTGGGGTAGCGGGTGCGCAGCGCCGGATGGCGCTCCACCACGTCGCCCAGGGCCCGCTCCAGGGCGCGGACGTCGAGGCCGCCCCCGATCTCCAGCGCCCACGTGATGGTGTACTCGGCCGTCCCCGGGCGCAGGGTGTCCAGGAACCACATGCGCTCCTGGGCGGGGGAGAGCGGCACCGGGCCCTCCGTCACGGGTTCGGGGGCGTCGACGGCGGCGCCAGCGGTGTCGGCGGTGTCGGCGGTTCCGGCGGGACCGTGACCGGCCCCCGCCGCCCCGGCCTCCTCCAGCGCGCGGGCGAGGGCGGCGACGGTGCGGGCCTCGAACAGGGCCCGCACCGGAACCCGCGCGCCCAGCTCGGCGCCGAGCGCCCCGGTGACCCGGGTGGCCAGCAGGGAGTGCCCGCCCAGATCGAAGAAGTCGTCCTCCGCGCCCACCGCGTCCCGCTCCAGGACCCGGCACCAGACCCGGGCGACCACCCGCTCCATCGGGGTGCGGGGCTCCCGGGACCCACCGTCCGGGGAGGCGCCGCCGGGGTCGGGCAGCGCGGCCCGGTCCACCTTCCCGCTGGTGGTGACGGGCAGGGCCGCCATCGGCACGTACAGCGAGGGGCGCCAGGGCCCGGGCAGGCGGTCGGCGGCCAGCGCGCGCAGCGCCGCCTCGTCCAGCCGCTCCCGCGACGGCACGGCGTAGGCCAGCAGGCGGGTCTGGCCGTCCGGGCCCGGGCGGGCGGTCACGGCCACCGCGGACACCCCGGGGTGCTCCCGCAGCACGGCCTCCACCTCCCCGGGCTCGACCCGCACGCCCCGGATCTTCACCTGGTCGTCGGCGCGGCCCAGGAACTCCAGCTCTCCGCACGGAGCGTGGCGGACGACGTCGCCGGTCCGGTAGAGGCGCCCGCCGGGCGGGCCGTGGGGGTCGGGGACGAAGCGCTCGGCGGTCTGCGCCGGACGGCCGGCGTAACCGTGCGCGAGACCCTCGCCCGCGACGTACAGCTCTCCGGGGACGCCCGGCGCGACCGGTAGCCCGTCCGGTCCGAGGACCAGCACGGTCGTGTTGTCCAGGGGGCGGCCGATCGGGACGGTGCCCGCGCCGTCGCCGCCGTCGCGACCGTCGCGACCGTCGCGACCGTCGCGACCGTCGCCGGAACGATCGCGGACGTGGAAGGTGACGTCGATGGAGCACTCCGTGGGTCCGTACGTGTTCACCACCCGGGCACCGCCCGCGTCGGCCAGGCGGTCGGCCAGCCGGACGGGCAGCGGCTCCCCCGCGGAGAACACGAGCCGCAGGTCGTCGGCGCGGCCCAGGTCGGGTTCCTCCGCGAGCAGGCGCAGGAACGACGGGACCCCCTGGAGGAGGGTGATCCGTTCCCGCACCAGGAGCCCCGCGACCAGCGCCGGGTCCGCCTCCGCGCCGTGCTCGGCCAGGACGACGGTGCCTCCCGCGACCAGCGGCGCCATCACCTCCCAGGCCATGGCGTCGAAGGTGGCGGTGGTCTTCTGGAGGAAGCGGTCGCCGGGGCCGATCCCGAAACGGTCCACCGCCCACAGGACCCGGTTGCGGATACCCCGGTGCGGAACGACGACCCCCTTGGGCCGCCCCGTCGAACCGGACGTGTGGACCACGTACGCGGGGGCGTCGGGGTCGGTCGCGACCGGGGCCGCCGCCACGGGCGCGCACTCCTCGCGGTCCAGGAACAGCAGCGGCCCCCCGGGCAGCCCGTCGGCCGCGCCGGTCTCGGTGACGGTCAGGCGGGCACCGGCGTCCGCCGTGACGAACGCCAGCCGTTCGGCGGGGTGCTCGGGGTCCAGGGGCAGGTAGGCGGCGCCCGCCCGCAGGACGCCCAGCATCCCGGTCACGAGAGCGGGGCCCCGGCGCACGCACAGGCCCACCACGTCACCCGGCCGCACGCCCCGGCGCACCAGCGCGCGGGCCACACCGTTGGCGGCCCCGTCGACCTCGGCGTAGGTCAGCGGCGCGCCGACCCCGCTGACGGCGACCGCCCCGGGGGTGCGGGCCGCCTGTTCGGCGACCAGCTCGGGCACCCCGGCGTCCGGACGGGGTCGTACCGGCCCGGAGGCCAGGTCGACCAGGGCGGCGCGCTCTCCGGGCGCCATGACCTCCAGCCGTCCCACCGGGAGCGCGGGGTCCTCGGCGGCGCCCTCCAGGAGGCGCACGTAGTGGTCGGCCAGGGTGCGGACCGTGGCCCGGTCGAACAACGCGGTGGCGTAGGACAGGTGCCCGCGCAGCGAACCGTCCGGGGCCGGGACCAGCTCCAGGGTGAGGTCGAACCGGGCGGACCGGGCGTCCACCTCCTCGGGGACGACCTCCAGGCCGGGCAGGGCGAAGCGCTCCGCCCCGGCGGGTTGGAAGGCGAACATGACCTGAAAGAGCGGTGTGCGGGCGAGGTCGCGCTCGGGGGCGACCGCCTCCACCAGCCGGTCGAACGGCACCCCGTCGCGGCCGTGGGCCAGCGCGGACTCCCGCGCGACCCGGTCCACCAGCTCGCCGAAGCCGGACGAGGCCGACACCCGCGTGCGCAGGACGGCGGTGTCGGCGAAGAACCCCACCACGTCCTCGCTGCCGGGGGCCGAGCGCCCCGACACCGGCACGCCGACGCACAGGTCGGTGCCCCCGGTACGGCGGTGGGTGAGCGCCAGCCACCCCGCGAGGTGCACCGCGAACGGGGTCGCGCCCCGGGCCGCGCCCAGGTCGGACAGGCGTCGGACCAGGTCGGCGGGGACGGTGAAACGGTGGGAGGCGCCCGCGGTGTCGCGGACCGCGCCCCGGGGGCGGTCGGTGGGGAGTTCGACGACGGGGGCGCCGGAGAGGTGGTCCCGCCAGGCCTCGAGCTCCTCCTCGAACCGCGGTCCGGCCAGGCGATCGCGCTGCCAGCGCGCGTGGTCGGAGTAGCGCACCCGCGGCGGAGCGGGCTCGCCCTCCCCGGCCGGGGCCGCGTAGGCCCGAGCCAGTTCGTCGGCGATCAGCCCGGTCGACCACCCGTCCGTGGCGATGTGGTGGATCACGAGCACGAGCACGTGGCGTTCGGGCTCGGTCCTGACCAACCGGACCCGCAGGACGGGTCCGTGTTCGAGGTCGACGGGCCGGGACAGCTCCTCGTCCACGACCGTCCCGGGGTCGGCCCGCTCGGCCTCGACCACGAGGGGCGCTGGCGGGTCCACGACCGCGACCGGATCGCCCGTGTCGTCGGTGCGGTAGCGGGTGCGCAGCGCCTCGTGCCGTCGGACGAGCCGGGTGAGGGCGCGGTCCAAGGCGTCGGTGTCGAGCCGCCCGCGCAGCCGCAGCACCACCGGGACCAGGTACTCGGTCCGCCCCGGGTGCAGCTGGTCGAGGAACCACAGGCCGCGTTGGGCGGCCGAGAGCGGGGCCGGCCCGGTCTCCGCCGAGCGCACCAGGGGCGCGGCCGACCGCCGCCCCGCGCGTGCGCGTTCGTCGAGCAGCGCGGCCAGGGCGGCGACGGTGCGGGACGTCAGGACGTCTCCGGCCGTGACGGCGGTCCCGGTCGCCTCCGTCAGGCGGCGGGCGACGCGGGCCGCGAGCAGGGAGTGGCCGCCGAGCGCGACGAAGTCGTCGTGGCGGCCGACCGCGTCCAGGCTCAGGGCGTCGCGCCACGCGTCGGCGGCCCGCTCCTCAGACGGTCCGCTCGGGGGCTCGGAGCCGCGCGCCAGGGGCGATGCCTCGGGCAGGGCGGCGCGGTCCACCTTCCCGTTGGCCAGGAGCGGGAGGGCGGGGCCGACCGTCCACAGGCTCGGGACGCAGGCCTCGGGCAGACGCCGGGCCAGGTGCGCCCGGACCCGCCCCGGGTCGGTCCCGGGCCCGGCCGCCAGGTGCAGGGCCAGGCGGGTGCGCCCGTCGCGCACGACCGCGACGGCGGCGGCCGCCCGGACCCCGGGGACCTCGCGCGCGGCCTGCTCCACCTCGGCCGGTTCGATCCGGTGGCCGTCCACCTTGACCTGGCGGTCCGCCCGGTGCAGGAACTCCATCACGCCGTCGGCGCGGCGGCGCACCACGTCGCCCGTCCGGTACATCCGCGTCCCGGGCGGACCGAACGGGTCCGGAACGAACCTCTCGGCGGTCAGGGCGGGCGCCGCCAGGTAGCCCCGGGCCACACCGGGGCCGGACACGTACAGCTCTCCGGCGGCCCCGTCGGCCACCGGCGCCAACCGGGCGTCGAGCACCCGCGCCCGCGCTCCCGCGATCGGCAGCCCCACCGGGACGTTCCCGGCGGCGAGATCCCCGGCACGGGCCACGTGGGCGCAGCACGCGACCGTGGTCTCGGTGGGCCCGTAACTGTTCACCACCAGGGTCTCGGGAGCCAGCTCCGCCCACGCGCGCAACTGTTCGGCGCGCAGCTGTTCACCGCCCACCACCAGCACCCGCGCGGCCGAGGCCAGGCCCGGGCCGGGGACGGTCTCCACGAGCGCGTCCAGGTGGGTCGGGGTCAGCTTGAGCAGGCCGTACGGCGTGTCACCGAGGACGTCGGCGAGCGGCTCCACACCCGCGCCGTCCACCACAGTCACCGCCCCGCCCGCGGCCAGCACCGGGTAGAGCGAGGTCAGGGCCAGGTCGAAGGCCACCGAGGTGTGCAGCACCGAACCGGCGGCGAACTGGGGACCCAGTTCCCGCAGCGCCCACTCCGTGTACACGGCCAGTCCCCGGTGCGGAACCATCACCCCCTTGGGAAGCCCGGTCGACCCGGACGTGTAGATCACGTACGCGAGCTCGTCCGGGTCCACCGGCACCCGCACCGGTGCGTCCGAGCGCGCGGCACCGGCCGCCCGCTCGGCGGGGTCGTCCAGGAGCAGGACGGGCACGTCGGCGCGGACCGCCGTGCCCGCCTCGGCGACCAGCAGCCCCGCCCCCGACTCCCGCAGCGCCCGCTCGGCCCTGCCGACCGGGTGGTGGGGGTCCAGCGGGAGGTACGCCGCCCCGGCGCGGAGCACCGCGAGCAGGCAGACCACCAGCTCCGGGGAGCGGGGGAGCCGCACCGCGACCAGGGAGCCCCGGCCCACCCCCCGACCGATCAGGCCACGGGCGAGCCGGTTCACCGCGGACTCCAGGTCCCGGTAGGTGAGCGCGGTCCGGCCGCCGCGCACGGCCACCGCGTCGGGGTCGGTCTCCGCCCGGGCGGAGACCAGCTCCTGGACGAGGACGGGGGCGTGCGCGGGGTCCGGCCCGACGGCCGGGTCCGCGCCACCTCGCTGGGGTACGGGGGACTGGTGGTTCATGGGACCTCTACCTGGATTGTGTGGTCCTCCCGGCCGCCGCTCTCAGGCGCGGCCGGGGGCCATCCGTTCACGAAGACTGCGGGGACGCATGTCGGTCCAGACCCGTTCGATGTGGTCGAGGCACTCCTGCCGGGTACCGCGCGTGCCCTCCCGGGTCCACCCCTCGGGCGGCTCCCGGTCGGCGGGCCACAGCGAGTACTGCTCCTCGTGGTTGAGGACGACGTCGAACTCCTCGTTCGGGAACACGGGGCTCCTCCTTGGTTCTGGTGGGGGCGGGTGTCAGGTCAGGAAGTCGGCGATGTCGGTGCCCAGCCCCCGGGACCGGGCCTCGGAGAGCACCTGGGCGGCCAGCGCGGTGTCGAGGGTGCCCAGGCCGAACGGTGAGAAGACGGTCGTCCTGGTCGGGTCGTGCGCCGCCCCCGACCGCACGAGCGCACCGATCTCGGCCTCCACGAACCCCCGGTCCCCGCGCTCGCGGGCGGCCAGGTCCAGGGAGGTGTCGGCCCGGCACACGTGGTCGGTGTCGTCGACGACGTTGCGGGCCTTGAGGATCGACTCCGGCAGGACGTCGCGCAGGGACAGGTGCAGGACGACGGTCCCCGGAACGCAGGCGTCCAACGACAGGTAGGGGGTGCCCGCCGTCGTGGCCAGCGAGACGAGCCGATGCGCGCGCAGGGCCTCCTCGTGGTCGTCCGCGAGCGAGAACTCCAGCTCCGGCCAGGTCGTGCGGCACGACGCCGCGAAGGACGCCGCCCGACCCCGGTCGTGGTCCATGAGCGTGACCCTCCGGAGGGCGGGCAGCCGCGCCCGGAGGAAGCGCAGCACCTCGCGGTTGACGACCCCGCACCCGACCAGCGACACACCCGCGTCGTACCCCTCCGGCGCGCCCTCCAGGAGCAGCCCCGCGGCCAGGGCGGCGCTCGCGGCGGTCCGGCGCGCCGAGACCACCGCGCCCTCCACCAGGGCGACCGGGCTCCCGTCCAGCGGGGAGTTGAGCAGGATCGCGGCGGTGGCGCGCTCACCGCCCCGTGCGACGTTGCCCGGGAAGGAGGCGATCCACTTCATCCCGATCGCCGGTTCGGAACCCCCCACGTAGGCGGGGAGGCCGATCACCCGGTCGGTGGTGTTGCCGGGAAAGCGCAGGAACACCGAGTGCGGAAGCGCGTCCTCCCCCCGGTCGTGGGCCGCGTACGTGCGGGCCACCACGTCCAGGACCGTCTTCTCCTCGCCGTCCAGGACGGCTCGGACGTCGGCGCGGCGCAGCACTCTCATCGGTCGTTCTCCTTCCACAGGTGCGCGACCTCACCGAAGTGGTCGCGCACCCACGTGTCGTCGTAGATGGTGTCCAGGTAGCGCTCGCCCCGGTCGGCCAGCACGGCCACGCACGTGGCGCCCGGGGGCAGCTCGGGGGCGAGCCGCTCCACGGCACTGACCACGGCCCCCGAGGACCCCCCGGCCAGCAGCGCCTCCCGGCGGATCAGGCGACGGCAGCCCACCACGGCGTCGAGGTCGCTGACGTGCACCACCTGGTCGGCGACCCCCTTGCGGTACAGGGCCGGGGGGACCGCCGCCCCGTGCCCGGGGAGCAGCCGGGGCCCGCGCGGGCGGCCGAAGATGGCACTGCCCTCCGCGTCCACGGCGACGACCCGGGTGCGCGGGCTGTGCTCGGCGAGGTACTCGCGGCAGCCCGTGACCGTCCCACAGGAGCTGGTGGCCACGAAGAGGTAGTCCACGGGTCCCCCGGCCTGTTCGAGGATCTCGGCCATGGTGGTGTGGTGGGCCCGGGGGTTGAGCTCGTTCGCGTACTGGTTGGGCCAGTAGGCGTGGGGGATGCGGTCGACCAGCTCACGGACCCGCGCGATGCGGGCGGGCAGGTACTCGCCGGTCGCGGGGTCGGGTCGGTCCACCATGTCCACCTCCGTGCCGTAGGCCCGCAGGATGGCGAGGTTCTGGCTGGTGGTCCTGCTGTCGACGACGCACACGAAGCGGAGGCCGTACCAGCCGCACACCTGGGCCATACCGATGGCGAGGTTGCCGGAGCTGGACTCGACCACCACCGAACGTCCGGGGACGAGATCACCGGAGCGGACCCGCCCGACGAGCATGCTGACGGAGGCCCGGTCCTTGATGCTGCCGCCCGGGTTCATCCCCTCGATCTTCGCCAGGACATCGAATTCGCGGTCGGCGAAGAGACGGCCCAGCCGGATCAGGGGTGTGCCTCCGACCGTGGAGAGCACTCCCTGAGGTGGACGGTTATTCATCGGATCAGGACCTTCCCCGGACCCCAGGTTCCCACTGGGCGTCTCGTCGCTACCTAGGACAGCGATTCCCGGACCTTCTTCGGGATGTTCCTCCCCGCCTTTCCGGTCACCAGGAATCGTTCGATCATCTCCGGCATTCCCCATTCGGCCCAGTCGTCGCGACTGATCGAGTAGATGTGGACGTCCCAGAGTCGGCCACAGAAATAGAAATGGTCACGGAGAGTCGCCTCGGGTTCGGCCTTCTCCACCTGGGGGCCGAAGTTGGCGATGGTCGCCTTCGTGGTGCGGACGTAGACCTTGCGCACGTTCCACATCGCGAACGCGTAGTTGATGGTGAGGATCGCGGACTCGCCGCCGAGCCCGAGGTTCTCCTGGCGGATGTCGCTGTACAGGCCGACCTGGACGTGCCCGGCGGGCTGGTTGAGCTCGTGCAGGGTGGTGAAGCCGACCGTCTTCCCGGTCGCCTTCGACACGGCCAGGAAGTAGGCGCTGATGTCCGACCGCCGGTGGTCGGCGAGGTAGGTGTCGATGTCGGAAAGGCTTTCCACGCCGCCGCTCAGGAGGATGTCGAAAGTCTCCTCCGTGGCCGTCGAGGGGACGAGCTTCAGCCGACGGGTCTCGACGTGCGGGAACAGCAAGGGACAGCTCCGTTCTTCGGGTGAGGCGTCATTCGGACGCACCTCGTCACACCGTCCCGCCAGCGGGACGTGGGCAATGGTGAGGAATCGGATCGAACCTAGCCCCGGCACTTCTTGCGGGTCAATGCCTGAGCGGATGTGATGGCATTAGCGATTCCGGAATCCGCCGACAGGGCGGGCGGAAACGACGGAACGCCCTACAGTTCCCATTCACCAGTGAATTCCAGAACCCGGAGGCATCGGTGCGAATCCTGTTCGCGACCAGATCGGAAAAGACGCATTTCCTGAGCATGGTCCCGCTCGCCTGGGCCCTGCGAACGGCGGGCCACGAGGTGCGGGTCGCCTGCCAGCCCGAGCTCGTGGACACGGTGACCTCCTCGGGGCTGACCTGCGTCCCCGTGGGGAGCGACCACGACTTCTGGCGGCTGCTGCGGCTGTTCCCCGACCGCAGGGAGACGGCCCGGGCCGGCCAGTCCGTCCCCTTCGACGTCGTCGACATGGCACCCGACGACATCACCTGGGAGTACCTGCGAGACGGCTACGCCAACCTCGTGCCCTGGTGGTTCCGGATGGTCAACGACCCCATCCGCGACGAGCTGGTCGAGTACTGCCGCCGGTGGCGCCCGGACGCCGTCCTGTGGGAGCCCGGCACCTACGCCGCCTCCGTGGCCGCCGAGGCGGTCGGCGCCGTGCACGCCAGGGTCACTTGCGGCGCCGACCTGTACGGGTGGGTGCGCCGGACCTACCTGGAGTTCATGGCGGAGCAGCCCGAGGCGGAGCGGGTCGACCCCCTGGCCGACTGGCTGCGCCGGAGCGCGGCCCGGCACGGGGTGGCCTTCGACGAACGGCTCACCCACGGGCACTTCACCATCGAGCAACTGCCCCCGCCGCTGCGGATCGACGGCGGCCTGGAGTACCTGGGCCTGCGGTACGTCCCCCACAACGGGAGGTCGGTGGTCGACCCCTGGCTGTGGGCGCCGCCGGAGCGGCCGCGCGTGTGCCTCACCCTCGGCACCACCGAGGCCGAGCGCTTCGGCGACCACGCGCTGTCCGTGCGGTCGCTGGTCCACCGGCTCGCGGAGCTGGACGCGGAGATCGTCGCCACCGTCGCCGAGACCGAACAGGAGGCCCTGGGCCCCCTGCCCGAGAACGTGCGCGTGGAGGGGTTCGTGCCGCTCCAGGCCCTGCTGCCCAGCTGTGCGGCGATCGTGCACCACGGCGGGTGGGGGACCGTGAACAGCGCGGTGGCGGCCGGGGTCCCGCAGCTGCTCATCCCGAACGACCTCGACGCGCCCTTCCTCAGCCGCCGTGTGGAGGAGGCCGGGGCGGGGACGTGGATCGCGCCGTCGGAGGCGACCGGGGAGCGGGTGCGCGACGCGGTCGACGCTCTGCTCTCGGACGGGAGATATCGGCGGGGGGCGCTGCGCCTGCGGGAGGAGGCCCTGACCCAACCGAGCCCGAACGCCTTCGTCGCGACGTTGGAGGAGGCGGTGCGGCGCCACTCCGCCGCCCCGGCCGGGAACTGAGGGGGCCGAGGGGCACGGGCGATGCGTGGGGGAGGAGGTGCTTCACGACCCGGTGGAACAAGTGACGCGCGGGGGAGCGGGGGCAGACGGTGCGCGTGAGAACGGGGCCTCGGGCCGTCTGCGCACGGTTCCGGCGGTACTTCCAGCGCGCGGGCCGGTTCGGCGGCGCGTAGCGGGCAGGGCGGAGTTCACGAGGTGGGCGCCGAAGCTCCACGCGGAACCCACCGGCATCCCCGGGCGGATGTTTCACGTGAAACACCCGCACCGAGTCGACCCGTCGCCCCCTCGACACGTCGACGAGGCGCTCTGGAGACGAAGCCACAGGTCGACATGTCGACGCCCGGACCGCCCCGGGAGACACCCCTTCCCACCACGGCGGGCCGCACCGGAGCACGGCGATCCCCGCTTCGGCGGCGGGTCGCCGACGGGCAGGCGCCGCGGCAGCCCCGAAAGGGACGGCGGATGCGGGCAGGGGTCGTGGGCGGCCGGTGGGCTATCCGCCGACCAGACGGGCCAGCTCCACCCGGGAGCGGATGCCCAGCCTGCTGTAGATGTTGCGCAGATGGTGGTCGACCGTGCGGGTGCTCAGGAAGAGCCGCGCCGCCACCTCCCGGTTGGTGGCGCCCTCCGCGACGTGTCGGGCGATCCGCATCTGCTGCGGGCTGAGCAGGTCCACGCCGCCGACCGCCCCCGTGCCCGTCCCGCCGCCCGTTCGCGCCGCCGTGCTGCCGCGCGCCGCGCGCAACTCCTCCCGAGCCTGACGCGCCCACGGCCGTGCGTCCAGGCGGTCGAAGACCTCGACCGCGGCGCGCAGGTGCTCTCGGGCCCGCCCCGGATGGCGGGAGCGCCGCAGGTGCCCGCCGTACAGCAGCCGGGTGCGCGCCTCCTCGAAGTCGCAGTACCCGGACGCGTGCAGGTCGAGCGCGCGCTCGAAGTACCGGTCGGCCTCGGCCCCCGCACCGAGCAGCCCCCGGCAGCGCATCACCTGGGCCCGTGCGGTGTCCTGGCCGGTGGCCTCCGCCCAGCTGGCGAAGGTCTCCACCGCGCCGTCGACACGCACCGCCACCCCGCCGCGCACCGACGCCTCCACCAGGTGCGGGGTGATCAGCAGCCGCACCGCGGCGTGACCGCTACCCGGCCCCGACCGTGCCAGGGTCCGCAGCCGCATGGCCGCCTCGGCGGTACGCCCCGAGCCGAGGTCGAGCAGCGCCAGCGCCCACGCCGCCAGCCCGGCGGGCAGCCCGACGTCGTGTTCCCCGGCCAGGGCGAGAGCGGTCCCGGCGTGCTCACGACACGCGTCCTCGTCGCCCCGGATCGCCGCGACGAAGGCCAGCGCGCCCCGGTGGTGGCTCGCGCAGTTGTCCTGCCCGGACTCCAGGGACACCCGCAGGCCCTCGGCGGCGCTGCCCTGCGCCAGGGACAGCCGACCGAACCACATCTCCGCGTAGGTCAGGAACTCCAGCGCCTGCGGGACCAGCGTGTACGCCCCGGTGCGGCGGGCCACCGCCACCGCCCGCCCCGCCAGGGCCCGCGTGCGCAGGTGGTCGCCGCGCAGGAGACCGGCGATCCCGCCCAGCACGAGCGCCTGGGGGTCGCCGATCCGGTCGGCCGTCTCCACCGCCCGTTCCAGGAGGGCCGCGCCCTCGCCGTGGCGTCCCTGGAACATGGCGGCCTTGCCGGTCATGTAGTCGAGGACCAGCCGGTCCCAGGGGCGGTCGGCACCGCGCGGCCCGTCCCGGGTGTCCGCCTCGCGAGGCGCGGTGGCGCCCTCCGCGAGGTCACGGGCCCGGCGCGCCGTGGCGAAGAACCGTTCGTGGTCGCCGGACAGGCAGCTGGCCTCACCCGCCTGGAGCAGTACCCGTAGCGCCGCGCCGGGGTCGCTGCGCGCCAACCGGTCGGCGGCGGGCCCCAGGTGCGCGAAGGCATCGATGGCCACCCCCGAGCGCAGGTCCATCTCGGCGCGCAGGAGGTCGGCGCGGTCCTGGACGTCGCGGACCCGGGTGTCGCGGTCCCGGTGCGGGAAGGCGTCCCCGGAAACGGGGCGAGCGGGCGGGACCGGGCGAACCCGCGCGAGGACCCGACGGGCGCGGGCCGGGTCTCCGGACAGCCACGCGGAGCGGGCGGCGTCGGTCAGCCGGAGGCCCCGCAGGGCCGGGTCCGGGGTGAACCGGGCGGCGTGTTCGTGGAGCAGGGAGGCGGGGGCGTGCCCGTCCCGGTCGACGGCCCGGTGGGCCTCCTCGTGGAGGGCGGCGGCGACCCGCTCGTCGGGCACGCCTTCGGCCAGGGCGCGATGCCAGACCGCGCGTCCGGTGTCCCCGGCCGCCGCGTACGCGCGGGCGAGGTCCAGGTGGGCGGAGCGCCGCTGCGCGGGGGAGGCGCGGTGGTAGGCGGCGGACCGGGCCAGCGGGTGGGTGAAGGCCGTCGCCCGGCCGGGGTCGCTGACCAGCCCCGCGTCGCGCGCGGCCGCCCAGGGGTCGGGGGCGCAGGGGGCGCGGGGGTCGGGGTCGGCGGGGGTGTCACCACCGGGGTCCATGCCGCCGGTCACGGTGTGCGGTGGGTCGGAACGCGCGGCGCCACCCGTGTCGGCGGCGTCCCGGCGGGGGCCGGAGCGATCGGAACCGGCTCCGGCACCGCTGGCGGCATCGGCGTGGGCACCGGCATTCGACGGGTCTGTTCCCAGCACCGGAGCCGCCGGGGCGCGGGGGTCGGCCGCCAACCGGACGAGCGCGAGCCGGGAGGCCGGGTCGATCCGGGCGAGCGCCCGGGTGAAGGCGTCGGTGAGCTCGCCCCGGGATCGCGGCGGCTGCTCCAGGGCCGCGGCGCCCGACCTCTGTTCGGGGTCGGTCCCCTCCAGCAGTTCGAGGGCGGCGCGGGGGTTGCCCTGCGCCGCCTCCGCGAGCGCCGCCGCCACCGGGTCCGCGAGTCCCTCCGGACACCCGTCCCGGGCCGCCTCCGCCACAAGGTCAAGCACCGCGCCCGCCTCCAGGGGGCGCAGCCGGAGCACGGGAATCCCGGTGAGCCGGTCGGGGTCGGCGTCCCTGGCGCTGAGCAGCACCGCCGCCCCCTCGTGGGTGAGTCTGCGCGCCACGAACGCCACCGCCTCACGCGAGGGGGCGTCGAGCAGGTGGACGTCGTCCACGCGGAACAGGAGCGGGCGTTCCGAGGCGGCCTCGGCGCACAGCCCGAGGACCGCGTTGGCGAGCGGGAGCGCCTCTCCGGGGTCCCCGGTGTCCAGGGCCCGGGCGAGCGTCTCCCGTTGGGCGCGGGGCAGGCGGGGGAGCAGGGGGAGCGCGGGAAGCAGGAGCTGGTGCAGACCGGCCAGGGGCAGCCGTCCCTCGCCGGGGGCGGCGTGGGCGCTGAGCACGGCGAGGTCGTGGGCCCCCTCCTCCGCGCACTCCAGCAGGGCGGTGCGGCCCATGCCGGAGGGGCCGGTCACGAGCAGGCCGCCGCCGCTCCCCGAGCGGGCGGCGTCGAGCAGTCGGCGGACGGTGAGCAGTTCGCGGTCGCGCCCGTGGAGGCGCGTCGTGCGTGTGAGCGGGTTCACGCTGATCACACCCCTAAGTTACTCGCGAGTTAAGTCCGAGTAAAGAGACCGGCGATTCGGCCGATGCGCCCGTGTGACCCGTGGCACACAATCGGGGTTCCCCGCTTCCCCCACCCCCGGAGGTCACATGAGACGCCTGACCGCGCTCCTGTGCGGACTCGTCCTCGCACTCACCACCGCGCTCCAGGCCGCGCCCGCCGCCGCGAACGCCCCCGCCCCGATCGTCTTCGTCCACGGGTTCATGGGCAAGGGCGGCCAGTGGGACGCCATGCGCGCCGCCCTCGTCGACTCCGGCTACCCCGAGGACCGGCTGCACGTCTTCTCCTACGACTGGGCCCGGTCCAACACCACCATCGCCGGGCTGCTCGGCGACCACATCGAGGGCGTGCGCGCCCAGCACGGCGCCGACCGCGTGCACCTGGTGACCCACTCCATGGGCGGCCTGTCGTCGCGCTACTACATCAAGAACCTCGGCGGCACGGAGACCGTCGACCAGTGGATCTCCATCGGCGGCCCGAACAACGGGACCAACATCGCCAACCTGTGCCCGTCCCCGATCACACCCTGCCAGGAGATGCGGCACGGGTCCGACTTCCTCAACGGCCTGAACGGCGGCGACCCCACACCCGGACCGGTGCGGTACACGACCCTGCGCTCGCCCTGCGACATCGTCATCTCACCCACCGACAGCACCTCGCTGCCCGGGGCCGACAACATCCGGGTCGGCTGCGTCGAACACATCTCCCTGATGTGGAACGGCGAGGTCATCGACCACGTGCGCGGCGTCGTCAGCTGACCCGCTTCCAGCTGAGGGCACCGGGACCTCCCGTGTCGCCGAGTCACCATGGCGACGTGTCGACACGGCTCCCCGCACGCCGGGGCCCGGAACGGCGCAGGCCAGGAAGAAGCAGGGCGTCCGGGCGTTCCGGCACCGGTTGGGGAAGGTGCAGATCCCGGTCG
>NZ_JBEYHA010000048.1:0-41950 GCF_040635075.1 Nocardiopsis sp. NPDC007018 | reverse complement strand
AGCGAAGGTCAGCCCGGGTTTGGCTGTCCGAGCGAAGTCGGCGCAGCGAGAGGCAGCCTGGTGGTCGCGAGCCCGGAATGATCCGCGGAACACGCCCTAAGGGCCGGTCGCCGCCGCGTGGACCGGAGCGGGGCCGACCGGCCCGGTCGGGCGTGGCCCCTGGTGGCGCCGTGGCACCCGCGGCCGACCCGGCCGGACCCCGAGCCCCGCGGGGAGGGGCCGCAGAGGGCCCAGAGAGAGCCTGGGGGCTCTGGAGGAGCCCCGAGACACACGACGGACCCGGCCGCGCGATGCGGCCGGGTCCGTCGTCACGACACGTGGGACCTAGTGGCCCTTGTCGTCTCCCCCGGAGGAGTGGTGCAGGTGGTGCCCGGTGTGGGCCTCCACACCGTCGATGGACACGTTGTCCTTCGTGTACCAGTGGGCGAGCGCCCGGCGCAGCTTGCCCATCGGCTTGCGCGCCGCCGGGTTCTCCACGCCGTTGTCGTCGGTCTCGTCCTCTTCCAGGGCGGTCGAGGTGATGACCGGCTTGCTCTCCAGCACGTGGGTGGTCTCGGCCGAGTTCTCCTTGTGGACCTCGATGAACTCACCGCTGGGCAGCTGCTGGATGGTGCCGCTCTCGTACCCGTGCTCCAGGGTCTCCCGGTCACGGAGCTGGAGGCCCAGGCAGATGCGCTTGGTCACGATGAAGCCCACGATCGGACCGACGATGACCAGCACACGGAAGATGTACGTGGTCAGGTACAGGTCGATCGAGAAGGTCTCCGACAGGATGTCGTTCGACCCGGCCAGCCACAGCACGCCGTAGAAGACGATGCCCGCGACGCCCAGACCGGTACGGACCGGCGCGTTGCGCGGACGGTCGGCCACGTTGTGGGCGCGCTTGTCGCCGGTGATCCACTGCTCCACGAACGGCCAGGCGCCCAGGGCACCGAAGATCAGGCCGGGAACGACCAGACCCGGGACCAGGACCGCCGTCATGACCGGGTAACCGGCGCCGATCGGGATCGTGAAGTCCAGGGTGTTCGGGAAGATACGCAGCGAACCCTCCATGAAGCCCATGTACCAGTCCGGCTGGAGGCCGGAGGTGATGGACGTCGGAGTGAACGGGCCGAACAGGTGGATCGGGTTGATCTGCACGAACGCGCTCAGACCGGCGATCACGGCGAACGTGAAGAAGAAGAACCCGCCCGCCTTGACCGCGAACGCCGGGAACATGGGTGTTCCCACGACGGTCTTGTCGGATCTCCCCTGCCCCGGATACTGCGTGTGCTTCTGGTGCCAGAGGATCATGAAGTGCGCGACGATGAGCCCGAGCAGGAGCGCCGGGATCAGCAGCACGTGCAACATGTACAGGCGCGTGATGATGTCCTCTCCGGGGAACTCCCCGCCGAAGAGGAACATCGACACGTAGGACCCGACCAGCGGCAGCGCCAGCATGACGCCCTGGAGGATGCGCACGCCCATGCCCGAGGGCAGGTCGTCCGGCAGCGAGTAGCCGAAGAGGCCCTCGACCATGGCCAGGGTGAAGATGGCGACACCGATGAGCCAGTTGATCTCACGCGGCTTGCGGAACGCGCCGGTGAAGAACACCCGGAGCATGTGCACCACGAGCGAGGCCACGAAGATCAGCGCGGCCCAGTGGTGGATCTGCCGAACCAGGAACCCGCCACGGACGTCGAAGTCGATGTAGAGGGTCGAGGCGAAGGCCTCACTCATGGGGACGCCCTGGAGGCGCTCGTAGGAGCCCTCGTAGACGACCTCGATCATGCTCGGCTTGAACCACAGCGTGAGGAACACGCCGCTGACGAGCAGGATGATGAACGAGTACAGCGCGATCTCGCCCAGCATGAACGACCAGTGGTTCGGGAAGACCTTGCGCAGGTTCTTCTCGCCGGTCTTGGCCAGGTGGAAGCGGTCGTCGATGAAGTTTCCGACGCCGCGCAGCGCCTTGGGGGCTTGCGTGGTCTTACTCATCGACTAGTCCTTCCTGTATTCCCAGAACGTCGGCCCGGTCGGCTCGTTGAAGTCGCCCTTGGCGATGAGGTAGCCCTCGTCGTCGACGCCGATCGGGAGCTGGGGCAGGGGACGGTGCGCGGGACCGAAGACCACCTTGGCGCCGTCCGAGGCGTCGAACGTCGACTGGTGGCAGGGGCACAGGATGCGGTGCGTGGTGCGCTCGTAGAGCGCCGCGGGGCAGCCCACGTGCGTGCAGATCTTCGAGTACGCCACGATGCCCTCGTGGGTCCAGTTGAGACGGGTTTCGTCGCTGCCCTTGCGGACCGCTTCGTCCATCCCGTCCTTCCAGTCCTTCTCCGGCATCTTGATGAGCAGGATGACGGACTTGGCCTGATCGGTGAGGCTCATGCCGTGCGGGTAGCGGTCGTCCGTGAGCGCGGGGAGCGCGGAGATCATCCCGTACGGGTCGTTCTCCAGGTCCTCGGCCTTGATCTCACGGTGCGTGCCCTCGACGAACATGCGCACGCCGTCGGCCCACGGGGTGACCTTCATCTGCTCGCCCGGCAGCGGGCCGGTGTCGCGCAGAAGGACGATCGGCGCGATGCCCAGCGGCAGCATGGCCGCGATGAGCGTACGGCGCATCAGCGGCCGCTTGGTGAAGCCGCTCTCGTCGGCGCTCTTCATGAAGAACTCGCTGAACGAGCCCTTCTCCTCCGGGCTGGAGGGGAGTTCCTCGTACGGCGACGCCACCTCGTAGTGCGGCATCACGTTGCGTGCCCAGACCGTCATACCGGCGCCGATACCGAACATGGCGAGGGTGAGCGTGCCACCAAGGAGCATGTTCGAGTACTGGCCGATCTGGGGGTCGGCGATCGCGGGCCCCGCCGCCGTGGGCGGGAACAGGAAGTACGAGACGATGAATCCCACACCGCCGAGGAAGGCGATGACGAACCAGAGCGAGGCGAGCTTCTCGCCGCGCACCTGCTTCTCCTCCGAGTGCTGGTGAGTCTCCGAGGCCAGGTACGGCCCGTTGTGCTCGCTCTCAGCCTTCGCGGAGGTCTCGGTCACCACGTCGGTGGTGTCCGCCGGGGTACCGACGACGCGCTTCTTGGCGTCGTCTCCCGTGTTGTTGTCGTTGTTGTTCTCAGTCATGGGCACGCTGCTTCGCGGTGATCCAGATCGCGCAGGCGATGATCAGGGAGAGACCCACGGTCCACCCGATGAAGCCCTCCGCGACCTGGCCGACGCGCTTCAGGTCGAAGATGCCGCCGGCGTTCGGTTCGGCCTGAAGCGTCTTGACGTAGGAGATCAGCTCCTGCTTCTCCTCGGGGGAGATGACACCGTCGCTGAACATCGGCATGGCGCCGGGCCCGCTGACCATGGCCTCGTAGATCTCGCGCGGAGACGAGTCATGGATCTCGGGGGCCCAACGGCCGTCGGTGAGGGCGCCGCCGCCGCCGGACCAGCTGTGGCAGTGCGCACAGTTGGTCAGGTAGAGCTTCATGCCCATGTCGGTGTCGCTGGCGCCCTCGATGTAGGCGTCGTACTCGGCCTCGTACGCGGAGAGGGCCTCTTCGTAGGCCGCCTCGTCGTCGAAGTCGGCACGCTGCGGAGCCGCGTCAGGCACCTCGTAGGGCACCTCGGCTCCGGCACCGTTGGTCCTGATCTGCGCGTTGTAGTACGCGATCAGGTCCGCCAGATCCTGTTCGGACATGGCCATCGGCTTGCGCGGCATCTGGCTGTCCGGGTCCATCGACGGCATACGGCCGGTGCTGACCTGGAAGTCGATGGCGGCGGGGCCGACCTCGCGGAGGTCGGGGCCGTTGGTCATCGTCCGCTCACCGTCGGCCTCGTTGAACGTGCCGCTGCCGTCGTAGTTGTGGCAGCTGGCGCACGTCTGGTCGAAGATGGCCTTGCCCTGGGCGATGTCCACGTCGTCCGCGGACGGCGCCTCAGCGGCTAGGGTCTGCGCCTGCGCCTGGTCCGAGGTGGGAGCCAGTGCGGCGTACCCCACCCCGAACAGGGCTAGCGCGAGGATGACGACGACATACCCCGCCAGGGGATGCCGTCGCCGCGCGGTAATCCATTTCACGGTTTCCCCGTTTCGGGTTACTGGATGAAGTAGATGGTTACGAACAAAGCGACCCAGACGACGTCGACGAAGTGCCAGTAGTAGGACACGACGATCGCACTGGTCGCCTGCTGGTGAGTGAAGCGCTTCGCGGCGTACGTGCGTCCCAGCATGATGAGGAACGCGATCAAACCACCGATGACGTGGAGTCCGTGGAAGCCCGTGGTCAGGTAGAACATCGACCCGTAGGCGCTCGACTGGAGAGTCAGGCCCTCGTGGAAGATGAGCTCGTAGTACTCATACGCCTGTCCGAGGATGAAGAACAGGCCCATGAAGAACGTGATGAAGAACCACGTGCGCAGCTTCTTGACGTCGCCGCGCTCCGCGGCCCAGACGCCGAGCTGCGCGGTGAAGCTGGAAGCCACCAGGACAAAGGTGATCGTCGAGGCCCACGGGACGTTGAGGTGGACGTCCGCCCACTCGCCGAGCTCGGGGTTCCCGTTGGTCACCGATCGGATGGTGAAGTACATCGCGAACAGCGCAGCGAAGAACATGAGTTCGTTGGCCAGCCACACGATGGTGCCAACACTCACCAGGTCAGGACGCTTTGCCACACCATGAGCTGATGCGGTTGCTGATTTTGGGTTCGCGGTTGCTGTCGCCACGGGAGCATTATTACGGCTTCTCGCGAAGGTCCGTACTCGACCCCCCGTAAGGAGGCGGATCGGTCCCGGTATCGACCGCTCTCGACCCACGGGGCGGCGCTCTCACCGTGACTCGGGCGTTACTGTAGCCGCTCGCGCGCCCGCTGCCGGGTTCCGACGCGCCCGCCAGCACACGAGGGCCCGATCCGGCGCGGTTGAGGCGATCCGTACCCGGCCGGAAGGCGCTTCAACCTCTCCCAACCAACGCCAAGGTATCGAAACGATCACTGTTGGACAACGCCGCGCCCGGGGCTGGTTGGCGCGGCCCGCCATGACCCTGGCATCCTGTGGTGTCGAAGGTCTCAACCCCTTCACCGGTCCGCCGACTCCCCCCTCGGGGCCGGTCGGCTCCGAGGCAATACAGTCAGAGGCTAAGAGCCAACGAACGCCACGGTCGCACCCCCCACGGCGGCGACCGCGGTCCGACGCGATGGGACGGTTGCGCGATGGTGGTCAGCGGTACGGACACGGATGCCCGGATGCGCGTGCTGGTCTACAGCGACAAGGCGGAGACCCGCGACCGGGTACGGACGGCGATCGGCCGCCGCCCCGCCGCCGACGTCCCCAAGGTCGAGATCGTCGAGTGTGCGACCGCCCCCGGCGTCCTGCGCAAGCTGGAGTCCAAGGACCCGGCCGAGCGCGTCGACGTGGCGATCTTCGACGGCGAGGCCGCGCCGAACGGCGGGATGGGCCTGTGCCGCCAGGTCAAGGACGAGATCTTCCGCTGCCCGCCGGTGCTGCTGCTGGTGGGCCGCCGCGACGACGGCTGGCTGGCGACCTGGTCGCAGGCCGACCAGGTCGTGAGCCACCCGATCGACCCGGTCGCGCTCGCCGAGTCGCTGGCCGAGCTCATGCGCCAGCGCGTCGCGGCGCTCAGCGGCTGAGCCCTGGTGTGTGACGCGATGACCGACAGGATGAACGGCGACAGGGACATGCGCCGTCGCCTCGTGGTGGGCGGAGCCCTGAACCACGGCGCCGACATCGGGCGATGGCGCCGCCCCGCCCCGTCCCTCCCTGTCCTTCGGAGCCGTTGAGGGGGCGGGCCCGCGCGCCCGCCCCGGCTCCCCTTCCCGTCCCGCCTGGAGTCCCAGCACATGAACGTCCCCGTCACACCCGAACCCGACCAGCACGTGTCCGCCGTCGAGGAGCGCACCTGGGCGCACCTGATCACCGCCCTGTTGGGCGGGGTCTCCCTGAGCGCCGCCGACACCGCGTGGGCCATGAACGAGATCATGTCGGGTTCGGCGACCGACGCGCAGGTCGCGGGCTTCGCGATCGCGCTGCGCGCCAAGGGCGAGAGCGTGTCCGAGGTGACCGGCCTGGCCCAGGGCATGCTCGACAACGCGATCCGGATCAGCGTCGAGGGCCCGACCCTGGACATCGTCGGCACGGGCGGCGACCGGGCCCACACGGTGAACGTGTCCACCATGGCGGCGATCGTGGCCGCGGCCGCCGGCGCCCGGGTGGTCAAGCACGGCAACCGGGCCGCCTCCTCCTCGTGCGGGACCGCCGACGTGCTGGAACGGCTCGGTGTGGTCCTGGACCTGCCGCCGGAGCTGACCGTGCGGGTGGCCCGTGAGGCCGGTGTCACCTTCTGTTTCGCCCCGCTGTTCCACCCCTCGCTGCGCTACGCCGCCAAGCCGCGCCGCGAGCTGGCGGTGCCGACCGTGTTCAACTTCCTGGGGCCGCTGACCAACCCGGCGCAGCCGACCGCCTCGGCGATCGGGGTGTTCGACGAGCGCATGTGCGAGGTGATCGCCGGGGTGTTCGCCCGCCGGGGCTCCTCCGCGCTGGTGTTCCGGGGCGACGACGGCCTGGACGAGCTGACCACCGCCACCACCTCCACCGTCTGGGTGGTCGAGGACGGCCGGGCGCGACGTGAGCGCTTGGACCCGGCCGACCTCGGCATCGCGCGTTCGGCCCCGGACGCCCTGCGCGGCGGGGACGTGGAGTTCAACGCCCAGGCGGTGCGGGACCTGGTGGCGGGCCGCCCCGGCCCGGTGCGTGACGCCGTGCTGCTCAACGCCGGTGCCGCGCTGGCCGCCGTGGACGGGGTGGACGGTTCCCTGACCGAGGCGGTGCGCGCGGGGTACGAGCGTGCCGCGGCCGCGGTCGACAGCGGTGCGGCCGAGCGCCGTCTGGCGGCGTGGGTGGAGACCAGCCAGGGTCTGGCCAAGGAGCTGTAGGGCCCGGCGGGGCCGGGCGGAACCCGGCCCCGGCCCCGGCTACCAGCCGATGGCGAAGGCCGACTCCAGGTCGTGCTTGGAGTAGGTCTGGAACGAGATGTGGGTGTCGGAGGAGATCACGCCCGCGACCTTGTTGACGCGGCCGGGGATCACGTCCGCGAGGTCCTCGTGGCGGCGCACCCGCACCATGGCGATGAGGTCGACCCCGCCGGTGACGGAGTAGACCTCGCTGACCCCGTCGATCGCGGCGATCGCCTCGGCGACCTCGGGGATGCGGTGGACGTCGGCCTTGATCATGACGATCGCGGTGATCACTGTGCCTCCTGGGCGGTTCTGTGCGGGACGCGGCGCCCGGCCGGGGCCGCTGGCGCTAGTAGGCGCCGGAGAGCCGTGTCCCCGAGCGCCGTCGCAGTCGGTGCAGCGCCAGTCCCGCGATCACCCCCGCGATGAACCCGTAGACGTGTGCCGCGTAGGCCACGTTGGTCTCAGCGCCCGGGGCGGTCGAGGATGTGACGTAGAGAAGATACTGAAGTGCGAAGTAGCTTCCCACCACCGCCCACCCGGGCAGGCGCATCGGGATGACGACGAACACCAGCGTGGTGACCCTGCTGCGGAACTGCACCACCAGGTAGGCGCCGAGGACGCCCGAGATCGCCCCGGAGGCACCGACCATCGGCACGGTGCCGTCCGCGTCGACCAGGGCGAAGCCGAAGGCGGCCACCACCCCCGTGCCCAGGTACAGCGCGAGGTAGCGGAATCGGCCCAGGCGGTCCTCGACGACCGGGCCGAAGACGAACAGGTAGACCATGTTGCCGAGCAGGTGCATCGCGCCCGCGTGCAGGAACATGGAACTGAGCACGGAGAACCAGACGGACTTGCCGGTGATCCCCTCGCACGAGGGGCTGAGCGGCCCGGCCAGGTCGACCCGGCCGAGCAGTTCGTCGGGGATCGCGCCCCAGCGCATGAAGTAGTCGTCGATCGCGCAGAAGCGCCCGATCGCGTCCGCCGGGTACCAGACGGCGGTGGCCGCCTGTGGTGAGAGCAGGTAGACGAGGACGTTGACCGCGATCAGCCCGAAGGTGACGACGGGCGCGCGTCGGACCGGGTAGTCGTCATTCAGCGGAAGCGCGGCCATGCGCCCAGTGTGTCATCCCGGCGTACGCTTCGGCGCTGCGCAACGGGCATGTCCACTCACCTTCCACCTCGACCAGGCGCGTGCCCGGCCGCTCCAACCAGTCCAGGACCAGTTCGGTCTCGGCCGCCGTGGCGTTGGGGACCGGGCCGAACCCCGGGGGCACGCGTTCCGCGGTGGCGGTCAGGGACGCGAGGAAGGCCGCGGGGTCGGTGCCCGGTTCCAGGACGGCGCTGCCCGCCAGGCGTCCGTGGCGCACCACGGCGGTCTCCCAGCCGGTGGCCCCCGGAGCGGTCGCGACCAGGTGCGGGACGGCGGCGATGGCGGTGAGCCGCTGGGCGCGCCGGGCCCCGCGCAGGAAGGCGGAGAGGCGGTCACGCAGGGACGCCGCCTCCTCGTAGCGCAGTTCCGCGGACAGCTCGCGGATGCGGTCGGTGAGGGCGTCCGCCACCACCGCGGGGTCGCCGGTCATGGCGGTGCGGGCGGCGTCGGCGTGACCGGTGTAGTCGGCCAGCGGTTCCGTGCCGTCGCAGGGGGCTCCGCAGCGGCCCAGCTGGGCGAGTACGCACGGCCGCACGGCGCCGGGGACCACCCGCAGCAGGGGACCGGACGGACCCGGCGCCTCCTCGGTGGCGAAGACGTGGGTGCACTGGCGCAGCGGCAGGGCGTGCAGGATCGCCTCGCGGGCCTCCTCCGCCGCCCGCGGCGAGGGGTAGGGGCCCAGGTAGGGCGCGCCGTCGTCCTTGATCACCCGCACCACGGACAGGCGCGGCAGCGGCTCCGGGGTGAGAGTGACCCAGGAGGCGCGTTCGGGGTGGCGCGAGCGGCGGTTGAACGGGGGCTTGCGCTCGGCGATGATGCGCAGCTCGCGGACGGACGCCTCCAGCTCGGTGGTGCACACGATGGGGGTGACGCCCTCGACCAGTCCGGCCATCTCCCGGATGCGTCTGCGGGACTCGGCCGCCGTGAAGTAGGAGGCGACCCGGCGGCGCAGGTTGTTGCTCTTGCCGACGTACAGGCTCGCGCCGCGCGCGTCGGTGAACACGTAGACGCCGGGGCGTTCGGGCAGGTCCTCGGCGAGGTGGCGGCGGGCCCGCTGCGCGCGGCTGGGCGGCTTGCTGACGGCCCGCAGCTCCTCGAGGCTGGTCACGCCCAGGGGCGCGAGCCGGGCCAGCAGCCCGTTGAGCACGTCGACGGTGGCGCGGGCGTCGTCCAGCGCCCTGTGGTTCGGGGTGGTGGGGGCGCCGAAGAAGGCCGCCAGGGTCCCCAGGCGGTGGTTGTGGACCTCGGGTCGGAGCAGGACCGCCCGGGCCAGGCGCAGGGTGTCGACCACGGGATAACCGGGCCACTCCACGCCCTCGCGCTCGCATGCGGCCTTGAGGAAGCCGGTGTCGAAGGGCGCGTTGTGCGCCACGAGCACGGTGTCCGGTTCGGCCGCCAGGAAGGCCAGCAGGTCGGGCAGGACCCGGCTGATGGGCGGGGCGGTCGCCACCATCGACTGGGTGATGCCGGTCAGCAGGGTGATGTTGGCCGGGATGAGCGTCCCGGGGTCGACCAGGGACGTGAACTCGCCGGTCACCCGCCCGTCGCGCACGCGCACCGCGCCAATCTCGGTGATCCGGGACCGCGAGGCGCTGGTTCCGGTGGTCTCCAGGTCGACGACGACGAAGGACACCCCGGCCAGCGGCGTGCCGAGGTCCCCGATGCTGGTTTGGACGCCCTCGGGCGCCGCTGTCTGTCGAACCACGCGGTCAGGGTAGTCGGGGGCCACGACCAAACACTTCCTGGCTACGGTCAGACCCTCCCGACATGGAAGGATGTGGGTGACGGGACGGCACAGGCCGCCGCCCCGAGACGAGCACGACGCAAGGAGGAACCGTGGGGATCGCGATGCCGGGTGACAGTGAGCGTTGGCGATGCACCGGGTGCGGGAACCTGACGCGGTTCGACGTGACCCGGACCGTGCGCTCCCAGGACTTCGTGCATCAGGAGCTCTCCGGAGTCGGGGCGGTCGAGGAGCGCACGGTGCTCTCCGAGACGGTCGAGCGGGTGAGGTGCCGCTGGTGCGGTGCCACCGACAGCGTGGAGGTCGTCCCCCGTCCCGACGCCGACTCGTCGGTCACCGACGCATCGGCGGAGAGCCCGACGGGTCGGGCATGAGTACCCGCCCGGGCTCGGGCGGTACCGGTGGCGGCGACGGTGACCGCGCCCCCGGCGGGGCGGACCGCGAGGAGTCGCGGCGGCCCGCCGGGCCCGAGGAGCCGGTACCCGCCGAGGAGGAGGGCACAGAGCGCCTGCGCCGCCCCCTGCCCGAACCGGTGCGAGCCCGCGTCGTCGAGTACGGCTCCGACGTGCTCGGCGGTATGCGCCCCGCCGACCTGCCCCCGGTCCTGCGCCGGGTCGCCAAGTTCGAGCCTCGGCGCCGGGCGCGGCTGGCCGGTCCGCAGATCGCCGCCCAGCTGGAGAACGACCGCGCTTTCCGGGGCCGGGTCGCGGCACGGGTGGAGCAGGTCTGGCCCGAGCTGGCCGAGGGGATGCGCGCCGGCGTCGTCCCGCCCGCCGCCGATCCCGTCGCGGTGGCCGCCAGCGCCTACCTGCTGCGCCCCCGGGGGTGGCCGGAGATCATCGAGGGTGTCCACGAGGAGCTGGAGCGCCAGAGCAGCGCCCGGGAGGTCGGCGAGGCCGCCGAGGCCCTCGACGACGTCCGTCGGCGTCTGGAGGAAACCCAGCGGGGGCACCAGGCGGAACTGGAGCGGCTGCGCGGGCAGATCGGCGAGCAGCGCACCGAGATCGCCGAGCTGCGGCGCAAGGTCCACAAGGAGCGCCAGCGCGCCCGCAAGGCGGTGTCGGAGGCCGAACAGGCGGTGACCGAGACCGCCGACCGGCGTCACGCCTCCGAGAGCCAGGTCAGCGCCCTGGAGGTGGAGAACCGCAGGCTGCGTTCGCGTCTGGCCGACGCCGAGGCGCAGGTGGAGAACGCCCGCCGTGCGGTGCGCACCGGCCGCAACGCCGACGAGGCGCGGCTGCGGGTGCTGTTGGACGTGCTGGTGGACGCCTCGCACGGTCTGCGGCGCGAGCTGGCGCTGCCCACGTCCCTGGACAGCCCGGCCGACCTCGTGGCGGAGGCCCAGGAGGAGCACCGCCGCGTGTCGTTGGGCGGTCTGCCCGACGACGCCCCGGGACTGCTGGAGCACCTGCTCACCGTGCCCCGTGTGCACCTGTTGCTGGACGGCTACAACGTCACCAAGACCGGGTACGGAACGCTGCCGCTGGCCGACCAGCGCTCCCGCCTGCTCACCTCGTTGGAGGGGTTGGCGAGCCGGACCAAGGCGGAGATCACCTGCGTGTTCGACGGCGCCGACGTGGAGGCCCCGCCGGTGGCCACCAGCCGACGGGTGCGGGTGCTGTTCAGCGCGCCCGGGGAGATCGCCGACACGCTGATCGTCCGACTGGTACGGGCCGAACCGCCGGGGCGGCCGATCGCCGTGGTCACCTCGGACCAGGAGGTCGTCACCGCGGTCCGGCGGGCGGGGGCCCGAGCGGTGCCCTCCACGGTCTTCCTACGCCACCTGGAGTCACACTCCTGAGCGGACCCGGGCCCGGTGCGCCGCTCCCGGCCGTCGCCTCCGGCTGAGAGCCTCACCACGCGCGTACGCGCGCCGGGCCCGCCGAGTCCGCGCTCCCACCAGGCCGGGTCCGGCTCCCCGTGCCCCGGGTGCGCGGCCCCCCTCAGGTTTCGCCGGGCCGCCGTGGTTGAGGCTCGCAGGACGTTCCGCTAGGTTCTTCCAGGAACGTGAGTGCCCTGTCGGGTAGAAGGCCGCCCTTGTGCCTCCCCGCACCGGCCGGGACCCGCACACTCCCGTGAGGCCCGTGCCGACGCGCGGGCACCCCCGATCCCTTCCGTCTCCCAACACCCCATGCGGACTTCCCAACCTCAAGGAGCGTGGACCGCCATGAAGAACCCCGGTGGTCGGCGTACGGCTCGCCGAATCGCTACGACCGGTCTCGGCGTGGTCGCCGCCAGTACCTTCCTCGCCCCCGGCGTCGCCCACGCCGAGCCGACCCAGGACGAGGTCGAGGACCGCATCGAGGAGCTGAACCAGGAGGCCTCGGCGGCGGTCGAGACCTACAACCAGGCCGAAGAGGACTACGAGGCGGCCAAGGCCGCCTTCGAGGAACTCGACGGCCAGGTCGGTGACGAGCAGGAGCGCTACGACGAGCTGCGGGAGAAGGTCCAGCAGTTCGCCAGCGCCACCTACCAGGGCGGCGAGCTCAACTCCACCGCCAACGTCCTGACCTCGGACGGCCCCGAGGCGCTGCTGGAGCAGAACGCCGACCTCAACTACCTGTCGGAGAACCAGCAGACGCAGCTGGACGACTTCGGCGAGTCCGCCGAGCGCCTGTTCGCGCTCAAGGACGAGGCCGAGAAGGCGATGGAGGAGGCGGAGAAGGCCAAGGACGAGGCCGAGGAGGCCAAGGACGAGGTCGAGGAGGCGATCGAGGAGCAGCAGGAGATCCTCGCGCAGTTCCCGGACTCCGACGCCTCCGCCGAGGGCGCCGACGACAGCGGCGGCCAGTCCCACGCGGGCGGCGGCAGCGGCGGCGCGTCGGCGGCTCTGGACTTCGCCTACCAGAAGGTGGGTCTGCCCTACGTGTGGGGCGGCACCGGCCCCAACGGCTACGACTGCTCGGGCCTGGTCCAGGCGTCCTGGCGCGCGGGCGGGGTCGACCTGCCCCGGACCACCTACGGTCAGGCCGACGTGGGTACCCGCATCTACGACATGAGCGCCGTCCAGCCGGGTGACATCCTGTTCTTCTTCGGCGACCTGGGCCACAACGGCCTGTACGCGGGCAACGGGCAGATGGTCCACGCCCCGAGCAGCGGCCGCAACCTGGAGGTCGTCGGTCTGGCCGCCTACTGGGGCGGTCAGTTCCAGTTCGCCGTGCGCCCCTGACCCACGCGTGCTCCCGTGAGGCCGCCGCCCCCGCCGGGGCGGCGGCCCTTTCTGTGCACCGGCTCACCCGGCCCCGCGCGGAACCCCTTTTAGGTACGGTTTCCCGGCTTTCGGACAGCCATCGGGTTCCAGTGGAATGTCACGAAACAGTTGAGGGCGTCCGGAGGCATGCACTAGTGTTCATCGCCGAGCGCGGTTGCTCCTCATTCACCACCCCCCGGTGGTGACAGCCGCGCCCGGGTCGGGCACACCCCCACACCGTTTCGGCCACCCTCTCTGGCCCGAGGTACCCCACCCGGTGCAGTCCCCTGAACCCGCATCGCCCGGGTCAGGGGGAGAAAGGTGTTTCAGTGTCTGCATCCCGTGGCGAACGCCGACGCCGCACGGCGGCCATCGCCTCCCTCGCCCTCGGCGCCCTCCTCCTCCCCACCGCCGTGGCCCATGCCGAGCCCACCTCCGAGGACGTCCAGGAGGAGATCGAACGCCTCGAAGAGGAGTTCATCGAGCTCAACGCGGCCTACAACGAGGCCAAGGAGACCCATGAGGCGGCCGAGGAGAAGCTGGAGAACATCCTCGGCGACATCGAGACCGCCGAGAAGAAGGTGGACTCCCTCAGCACCGGGGTCCGCGCCCTGGCCAACACCACCTACACCGGCGTGGACCTGACCTCCCCCGCCCAGCTGATCGGGGCCACCGGCCCCGAAGAGGCCCTGGAACACCAGGCCGACCTCACCTACCTCTCCGAGCAGCACCAGGAGAGCCTCTCCCTGTACCTGGAGGAGCTCGAACACCTGGAGGGCCTGCGGGGCGAGGCCGAGGCCACCGAGAAGGCGGCCGCCGACGCCCTGTCCGAGGCCGAGGAGGCCACCGAGGCCGCGGAGGAGGCGATCGGCGAGCAGGAGGACATCCTCTCGGAGCTGACCGCCGAGGAACAGGCCGCTGCCACGGAGAACGTCGCCACGGACACCGGGACCGGCGGAGGTTCCGGCGGGGGCGGCGGAGGCGGCGGCGCGAGCTACACCGGCCCCGCGACCGGCAACGCCCAGACCGTGCTCGACTTCGCCTACCAGCAGGTGGGCAAGCCCTACGTCTGGGGCGGTACCGGACCCAACGGCTACGACTGCTCCGGCCTGACCCAGGCCGCATGGGCCCGGGCGGGCGTGAACCTGCCGCGCACCACCTACGACCAGATCAACGCGGGGCAGCGCGTGTCCTGGGAGAACAAGCAGCCCGGCGACCTGCTCTTCTTCTACGGTCCGAACCCGAGTCACGTGGGCCTGTACGCGGGCGACGGCGTGATGGTCCACGCCTCCACCTCGGCCCGCCCCATCGGAACGGTGCAGCTGAGCGACTACTACCGCTCCAACTTCGTCGCCGCCGTCCGCCCCTGAGGCGACCGGCACCGCGCCGGGAGGGGCCCTCGGGAGACCACGCGTTTCCCGGGGGCCCCTCGGCGTCCCTCCCCTAGACTCGCTCAGGTGTCGCGAACCCTGATCATCACCAACGACTTCCCTCCGCGCGCGGGCGGCATCGAGTCCTTCGTGCACGAGCTGGCCCGGCGCCGCCCCCCGGGATCGGTCCTGGTCTACTGCTCCTCCCCCGCCCCCGGGGACCACCACGCCGACCCGCACTTCGACCTGCGCCAGCCGTTCCCCGTCGTGCGGGACTCCGCCCGGGTCCTGCTGCCCACCCCGGGGGTGGCGCGCAGGGCCCGGGTGATCGCCGAGATGGAGGGCTGCGACACCGTGCTCTACGGCGCCGCCGCGCCGCTGGGGCTGGTGGCCTCCGGGATGCGCTCCCGGGTGCGGCGCCAGGTGGCGCTCACCCACGGCCACGAGACCGGGTGGACGGTGGTGCCCGGGGCCGGTACGGCGCTACGGGCGATCGGTGACGGCGTGGACACCGTCACCTACCTGGGGGACTACACCCGCAGGCGGCTGGCCCGCTCGCTGTCCCCCGCGGCCGCCGCCCGGATGCGGCGCCTGGCCCCGGGGGTGGACACCGACCGCTTCCGCCCCGGTTCCGGCGGCGAGGAGGTCCGGCGCGAGCTGGGGTTGGGTTCGCGCCCCGTGGTCGTGTGCGTGTCCCGCATGGTCGCGCGCAAGGGCCAGGACACCCTGCTCCGGGCCTGGCCGCGCGTGCTGGCGGACGTGCCCGACGCGGTCCTGCTGTTCGTCGGTGACGGCCCCCTCGCCCCGAGTCTGCGCTCGGCGGCCCGGGGCACGGACTCGGTGCGCTTCACCGGTCCCGTCCCCGCCGAACGCCTGCCCGCCCACTACGACGCCGGGGACGTCTTCGCCATGCCCTGCCGCACCCGGCGGGCGGGGCTCGACGTGGAGGGCCTCGGCATGGTCTACCTGGAGGCCTCCGCCACCGGGCTGCCGGTGGTGGCCGGTGCCTCCGGAGGAGCCCCTGACGCCGTCCTGGAGGGCGAGACCGGCCACGTGGTCGACGGGACGCTGCCCGGTCCGACCGCCCGGGCGCTCATCCGTCTGCTGCGCGACCCCGACCGCGCCGCCCAGATGGGCGCTCACGGCCGTGCGTGGGTGTCCCGAGAGTGGTCCTGGGACCGCACCCTCGGACGCCTGGACGACCTTCTCAGGGGCGTGGAGCCGGGCCGGGGCTGACCGGACGCGGTCTGCCCAGCCCTAGAGGTCGTCGCCGTGGACGCGGCCGGGGGTTCCGGAGCCGTCGGTGCGCTGGGGCTCCCCGGTGACGCTGTGCTCCAGCCACTCCTCCCAGGAGCGCTGGTAGAAGCCCCAGCCGTTGTCCCACTCCAGGTCCCGGTCCGTGCCGGTGGTCTCCAGGATGTCGCCCATGAGCGCCTGGTTGTGGAACCAGCGGGCGTCCTCGACCGTCATGTTCGTGCAGCCGTTGGACGTGTTGGCGCCGCCTAGGTTGCCCGCGTTCCAGGGAGCGGCGTGGGTGAACTCCCCGCTGTTGGAGGTGCGGACCGCCCAGTCCACGTCCAGTCGGTAGTAGCCCGGCGCCCCCTCGGGGATGCCCACGGTGGCGGAGTCCATCACCAACGACTGGTACTTCTCCATGGTCAGGTGTACGCCGGAGGTGGTGGTGTTGAAGCGCTCCTCCCCGGAACCGTTGCTGACCGGGATGGTGCGGACGGTCTCGCCGTCGATGGACACGTTCATCTCGTGGTCGGGGACGTGCATGGTGGAGACGAGCTCGCGGCCCACCTCGAACCGGATGCGGTGGTCGTCCACCCCGTACACGCCCTCGGAGGACTCCACTCCGGCCAGTCGGAGGTCGACGGTGACCTCCTGGTAGGGGTCCCAGTACTCCTTGGGCCGAAAGACCGCCATCTCGTCGCCGACCCAGTTCCAGGCGCCCTCGGTCTCCTCCTCGGCGGTCACCTCGATGGAGTTCTCCACCTGTTCCTTGTGGGTGACGGGCTGGTCGAAGTTGACGATGACGGGCATCCCCACCCCCACCACGTCCCCACTGCTCGGGAAGTTGGAGGCGAGTTCGAGGCGGCGGCCGGGCACCGACTCCAGGGTGGTGAACTCCGAGACCACCTCGGTCTCCTCCCCCTCGTCGTCGGCCGCGGTCACCACGACGCTGACGGAGGCCCCGGGGCGCAGGTTCCAGTCACTCACCCAGACGTCCCCGGCCTCGTTGAGCGTGCCGGTGACCGGGAAGGGGTCCTCCTCCTCGTCCGCGCCCGGTGCCGCCTCGGCCGCGTCCCCGGAGGCCACCTCGACCTCCGTGACCTGTTCGATCCGGACGTCGGTGATGGTGCCGTCCGCGGCCTCGACCCGGACCGGGCTGTTGGGCGGCACCTCGGTGGCACCGGGGACGGGGGTCACGACCACCTCGGGGCCCTTCTGGGCCTCCTCGGGGAGCGGCGCGTCCTCCGTGCCGCCCTCTCCCTCGGAGGTACAGGCGGCCGCGAGGAACAGGAGGGCCGCCGCGGCCGCGGCGGTTCGGGTAGAGACGTTTCGTCGCTTCACGCCAAGGACCTCCAGCGTCCGTGCGGGGCCCGGACGTGCGCGGAGCGTGCGCGCCGACGTGACGCCGTCAGGGCCTGGATGCGGCGTGACCTGCGTGGACAGCGGTCACGTGGGGGTCACCGAAAAAGAGTACCCCGGTGCCCGGGGGTCGTCTGGGACGACCCGTCCGGCCACCGGGGCGGTGACACACACATCCTACCCTGCGTAGCGATCAAAACTCGAAGAGTGATAAACGCCCGAGGTCGAACGTCAGTGCTGGAACTCCTTGCGGTAGTACTCGAAGACCCAGCCCAGCGACGTGAGGATGACGGCGAAGAAGCCGATGAACACCATCCACCAGCCGATCGCCACGCCGACCGCCGTGAAGGCGACGGCCATCGCGACGAACATCGGCCACCAGCTGTGCGGGCTGAAGAACCCGTACTCACCGGCGTTCTCGGCGATCTCGCCGTCGAGCCGCTCCTCGGCCGGCAGGCCGTGGTGGTGCTCGCTGTGGCGAGCCGACTGCCAGAGCCAGAAACCGATCATCCAGCCGAAACCGATGGAGACCACCAGGGCGGTGGTACCCGCCCACTCGATCTCACCGGTCTCCAGGAGCGACCAGTAGATGTACAGCGCGGCAGCCAGACCGAAGAAGGTCGAGATGCCCATGAACAGGTAGGCCTGCATCTTCATGTGCTCTACCCCCTACTTCTTCTCGGCACCGGCGGCGACGGCGCCGGGCGCGGCCGCGTGCGGGTGGTTGAGGTCGAAGGCCGGACGCTCGGACCGGATGCGGGGCAGCGACGTGAAGTTGTGTCGCGGCGGCGGGCACGAGGTGGCCCACTCCAGCGAGCAGCCGTAGCCCCACGGGTCGTCCACGGTGACCAGCGGCGCCTTCTTCGCGGTGACGTAGATGTTCCAGAAGAAGATCAGCGTCGAGGCCGCGAGCACGAACGACGACACGGAGGAGATCTGGTTCAGCGCGGTGAACCCGTCCTCCTGGACGTAGTCCGCGTAACGACGCGGGAAGCCCATCGCGCCCAGCCAGTGCTGCACCAGGAACGTGCCGTGGAAGCCCAGGAAGAGCAGCCAGAAGTGGAACCTGCCCAGCTTCTCGTTGAGCATCCGGCCGGTGAACTTGGGCCACCAGAAGTAGAAGCCCGCGAACATCGCGAACACCACGGTGCCGAACACCACGTAGTGGAAGTGCGCCACCACGAAGTAGGAGTCGGTGACGTGGAAGTCGATGGGGGGCGAAGCCAGCAGCACACCGGTCAGGCCACCGAAGAGGAAGGTGACCAGGAAGCCGATCGTGAACAGCATCGGCGTCTCGAACGTGAGCTGCCCTCGCCACATCGTCCCGATCCAGTTGAAGAACTTCACACCGGTCGGGACCGCGATGAGGAACGTCATGAACGAGAAGAAGGGCAGGAGGACCGCGCCGGTCGGGAACATGTGGTGCGCCCACACGGTCACGGAGAGGCCGGCGATGGCGATGGTCGCCGCCACCAGGCTCTTGTACCCGAAGATCGGCTTGCGGCTGAAGACCGGGAGGATCTCCGTCGCGATACCGAAGAACGGCAGCGCGATGATGTACACCTCGGGGTGACCGAAGAACCAGAACAGGTGCTGCCACAGGATGGCGCCACCGTGCTCGGCGTTGAAGACCTGGGTGCCGACCATGCGGTCCGCGCCCAGGGCGATCAGGGCGGCGGTCAGCACCGGGAAGGCGATGAGCACCAGCACGCTGGTGAGCAGGGTGTTCCAGGTGAAGATCGGCATGCGGAACATCGTCATACCGGGCGCGCGCATGCACAGGCCGGTGGTGATGAAGTTGACCGCGCCGAGGATCGTGCCCAGACCCGAGACGGCCAGGCCCAAGATCCACAGGTCGCCGCCGAGGCCCGGAGAGCGGACCGCGTCGGAGAGCGGGGTGTAGGCGAACCAACCGAAGCTGGCGGCGCCGCCCGGGGTCAGGAACCCGCTGATGGCGATGAGGCTGCCGAACAGGAACAGGTAGTAGCCGAACAGGTTGATCCTGGGGAAGGCCACATCGGGGGCGCCGATCTGGAGCGGCATCAGGATGTTCGAGAACCCGACGAACAGCGGGGTCGCGAACATCAGCAGCATGATCGTGCCGTGCATCGTGAACAGCTGGTTGAACTGCTCGTTGGACATGTACTGCATGCCCGGGTGGAACAGTTCCAGGCGCATCAGGAGCGCCAGCACGCCTCCGAAGAGGAAGAACGCGAAGGAGGTGATCAGGTACATGTACCCGATGACCTTGTGGTCGGTCGACGTCAGCCAGTTGACGATGATCGACCCCTTGCGCGACGGTGCCTGACCGTCAGTGCGGGGTGCGGTTGCCGTCGTGGTCATTACTCGTCATTCTCCTCGGACTCGGTCGCCTCGGCTCCCGTGCCCTCGGCGTCGGTGCCGTCGGCACCCGTGCCCTCGGCGTCGTCGGTCTCGGCGGACTCGGCGGCTTCCAGGGCGGCGGCCTCCGCGGCGTCGGCGGCCTCGATCGCGTTGGCCTCCTGCTCGGCGGCCCACGCGTCGTACTCGTCCTGCGGGAGGACCTCGACGTTGAACAGCATGCGGGTGTGGTCCACACCGCACAGCTCGGCGCAACGACCGACGTACTCGCCCGCGGAGCCCTCCTTCAGGTTCACCTGGAAGGCGTTGTCGCGGCCCGGGACGACGTCCATCTTGAAGCCGAAGGACGGAATCCAGAACGAGTGGATGACGTCGGGAGAGTGGAGGTCGAAGTGGACGACCGCGCCCTCGGGAAGGACGAGGGTCGTCTGGGTGTCACGGTTGGCGCTGCCGTCCGGGTTGGGGATGCCAACCTCGGAGAAGAGCACGTCGCCACCGTTCTCCTTGGTGTCGTCCATGTAGTTGAACTGCCAGGCCCATTGGAAGGCCACGACCTCTACGTGGACGTCGGCGGGCTCTTCGGTGTCGAGCAGGTAGGCCTGGTCTCGCGCGGTGAAGAAGAAGAGCACCGAGATGACGACGATCGGCAGAACGGTGTACAGCGCTTCGATGGGCATGTTGTACCGCACCTGCGGCGGCAACTGCGCAGAGCGCTTGCGGTGGAAGAGGATTGTCCAGATGAACAGTCCCCACACAAGGACGCCGACCGCGAACGCCGCCACCCACGAGCCCTGCCAGAGCGAGATAACACGCTCGGCCTGCTCGGTGATCGGCTCCGGCATGCCCAAACGAGTGAGATCGTTCGACGCGCAGCCGGTCGCGGCCAGCCCCAGCACGGCGAGCGCGGCGCCGCGTGGTGCCCATCGGCGCAGAGTTGAGCGCCGATTTTTTTGGCGGGTCGGACTCACGGATTGCCTTCCCAGCGGTGAAGCCCGTGGATTCTCCACGGGCGGCCTAAGTATCCAAAGCTTGTCAGGGGGAAACATTATCGCGAACCGCCCAGCGTGCCGTTCATGGGCTTACCTGGTCAGCGTGTTGCCAGACGCGCCCTCTCGAAACGTTCGGCGGCCCTACGGAGCCGGGCCAGGTCGCCCCCGAGGGATGTCCTCCCGGCTGGCTACGAGGCGCGGCCCGGCGATCCCCCGGGCCCTCACCCGCTCCCGTGCACCGCACCGCTCCGGGCGGTGGTGTGCATGTTCGCGGGACGAGGCCAAGGCGAGCGTATCGCTGGGTTTACGACACCCTTAACCGGGTGCGCCTTTTGGCGCGCGCCCGGTCAAGATTGGGCCACAGGACGACAACCGACAGGGGGCGCACGTGTCCGAGCGAACGACGCCGGAGCAACCGCAGGTCACCGTGGAGGCGGTGGGGCTCAAGTGCCCGATCCCGATCATCAGGTTGGCCGCCCGACTGCACGAAGTGCCCATCGGGTCGGTCATCGCGGTCACCGCGGACGATCCCGCGGCGAGCGCGGACATCCCCTCCTGGTGCCGGATGAAGATGCACGAGTTCGTCGCCGAACGGCCGCTGGCGCGAGGTAGCGCGTTTCACATCCGCCGGATGTACTGACCGCCGACGGGCGCCCGACCACCGGAACGGACTTTCGGTCCCGTTGCGATAACGATTCCTGCCCGCCGGTTCTCCGGGAGTGGCGCGAAGCACCGATCTCCCTCCCGCCCCGGGGGCACCGGGAGGGAGGTCCCGGACAACACGAAGGCCGCGCGGACACGGGGTCCACGCGGCCTCCCCCACACTGCGGCCCCGCTCCCCGTGGGAGCCGGGACCGCGGCCGCGGGGACCGTCTAGCGGGCGTAGAACTCGACGACGAGCTGCTCGTCGAAGGGAACCGGGATCTGCTCGCGCTTGGGGCGGTCGACGACCGCGACGCGCAGGTCCTTGTGGCTCACCGCGAGGTAACCGGCGATCTTGTCGTCGGCGTGGACGCCCTCGGCGGCCTCGACGAACGGGACCATCGAGCGGGACTTCTCCCGAACGCCGATGATCTGGCCCGGCTTGACCTGGTACGACGGGATGTCGACCTTCTTGCCGTCCACGGTGATGTGACCGTGGTTGATGAACTGGCGCGCGGCGTAGATCGAGGCGGCCAGACCGGCGCGCAGCACGACGGTGGCCAGACGCAGCTCCAGCTCGGCGAGCATCTCCTCACCGGTACGACCGGAACGCTTCTTGGCGTTCTCGTAGATCCTGACCAGCTGCTTCTCGGTCAGGTCGTAGTACCAGCGCACCTTCTGCTTCTCCGCCTGGCGGACGGCGAAGTCGGAGCTGTTGCGACGGACGCGACGGCCGTGCTCGCCGGGCGGGTACGGACGCTTCTCGAAGTAGCTGACCGCCTTACGGGTCAGCGGGGTGCCGGCGCGCCGGGACAACCGCACCTTCGGTCCGGTGTAGCGCATGCGAAGTCCTTTCAGGATGAATCAGGGAATCCCAGGTAAGGCTTGCCTATGATCTGGGAGGCGCTCAGGGCGCCCGAGCCCCGGTGTCCCGCGGTGCGGGCCGGAAGCGGGTTCCCCACCGCCGCGCGTGACCCGGCGCGAGCGGTTCGGGCGAATGACCCGGCACGCGTTTCAGCGCACCGGGCGGGCACGGGGAATCCCCGTGCGGGTCACAGCCATCCACTTTACGGGCTCCCGGGTACCGCCCCGACCAGAGTGCGCGAATTCCGGCCGGGGAGGACGCGGGTCACACGAACGGACGGACCTCGTCGGCCGCCTCGGCACCGTACGAACGCTCCAGGCGCTCCAGCAGGGAGGCCCCGGTGAGCGTGTACTCCTGCGGACCGTCCGCCTCCAGGCAGTGCACGGCGGTGGCGTTGCCGACCTGGCCGGCGCGCTCCAGGGACAGCCCCCAGGAGTGGGCGGCCAGGAAGCCCGCCCGGAACGCGTCGCCCATACCGGTGGGGTCGACCAGCTCGTCGACGACGGCGGAGGGCACGTGGACGCTCGGCTCGTCCCTGCGGTCGATCCGGGCCCCCTTGGCACCGAGGGTGGTCACGCGCGTGCCCACCCGGGCCAGGACCTCGGCGTCGGACCAACCGGTCTTCTGCTCGGCCAGGGCCTTCTCGTACTCGTTGGTGAACAGGAAGGCGGCGCCCTCGATGAGCGTGCGCACCTCCGGGCCCTCCATGCGGGCCAGCTGCTGCGAGGGGTCGGCCGCGAAGGGGATGGCGCGGGTGCGGCACTCCTCGCTGTGGCGGACCATCGCGGCCGGGTCGTCGGCGCCGATCAGGACGAGGTCGAGACCGCCCAGCCGCTCGGAGATGGGGTGGAGTTCGATGTTGCGGGCCTCGGCCATCGCACCCGTGTAGAACGAGGCGATCTGGTTCTGGTCCAGGTCGGTGGTGCAGACGAAGCGGGCGGTGTGGCGCAGCTCGGAGATGTGCACCGCCGAGGTGTCGACGCCGTGGCGGTCGAGCCAGGAGCGGTACTCCTCGAAGTCGGCCCCGGCGGCGCCGACCAGGACCGGGCTCAGCCCGAACCCGCCCATGCCGAAACAGATGTTGGCCGCGACGCCGCCGCGGCGCACGTCCAGCTCGTCGATGAGGAAGGAGAGGGACAACTGCTGGATCTGCTCGGGGATGATCTGCTCGGCGAACCGACCCTCGAAGGTCATCAGGTGGTCGGTGGCAATCGATCCGGCAACCGCGATACGCACGGGACGTGGGCTCCTTGCTGGCGAGGTGGAACGCTCGACGACGCTCCGGCGGGTTGTTCGGGGCATGCCGGAGGCGCGCCCGTTCGGACCAGCCAAGGGTACCCAGAGGGGAGGGCGGCCGCGCTCCGCGTCCGCCCTCCCCATGGGTCTTCGAGTGTCGGTGCCGCTCCCCGAGGAGCCGCGGCCCCCTAGTTGAAGGAGTCGCCGCAGGCGCAGGAACCGGTGGCGTTGGGGTTGTCGATGGTGAACCCCTGCTTCTCGATGGTGTCCACGAAGTCGATGGTGGCGCCGATGAGGTAGGCGGCGCTGCGGCGGTCGGTGACGACCTCGACGCCGTCGAAGTCGGCGACGACGTCACCGTCGAGGTCGCGCTCGTCGAAGTAGAGCTGGTACCGCAGCCCCGAGCAGCCACCGGGCTGCACGCCCACGCGCAGGCGCAGGTCGTCCCGGCCCTCCTGGTCAAGGAGCGCCCGAACCTTGTCGGCCGCACCGTCGGTGAGGATGACTCCCTGCGCGGTGGCCTCGCTCTGAACCGTCATGTTGTAAAGCTCCTCTGGAAAGGGGTTGCGGCCGTCTGGCGACCCCGGTCGCTTACCGGATCGGCCCGCGTCGGCGGGTCCAGTCCTCTTCAACGGGTCCCAACGTCGGAGGCCGGTGTGGCATTCCGCCGTGTGGCCGCTGTGTTCGTGCTGGCGCCCCGGCCGCACGGTGCAGGTGTGGCCTTGGAGACGCACGGGTGTGCTCGTACCTCCAAGGGTAATTTGTCCAGGCCGCGGATGCCATCTCCGGACGCGCCCGCCTCACAGGCCCGGGGCGCCGTAGACCGGGAACCAGCGCGAGCGGTCCGCCTCCATCGGCAGGTCGTCCCCCACGGCCGCCTCCACCTGGAGTTCCAGCGCGTTGTCGCGGCGCTGCGCGCCCTGGGGGGCGAACGGGTAGAAGGTACCCCGCTTGTACAGGTAGACCAGCCCCACGGAGCGGCCCCCGGTGTCGGTGAACCCCACCAGGGAGCACAGCAGGGAGGGCCCGTAGCCGTTGGCCTCCAGCGTGGAGTTGACCGCGTGCAGGTCGGTGACCAGGCCGGTGATGTCGGTGTCCACGAGCTCCCCGCCCCGGGGATCGGCGTCGTCGGCCGCGGCCTCGGCTCCGCCCGGGCGCAGGACCAGCCAGGTGTACCCGTAGTCGTCGGTGGTCTGCTCCACCGTCGGGCCCTCCCCCGCGCGGAGCAGTGCGGTGACGTCGCGTTCGACGTCGGCGAAGGCGGCCCCCTCCGAGGCGCGGAAGGCCACCGAACCGGCACCGGTGGGGGTCAGGCCGACCCCCGCCCGCAGGGTGAGCGCGGCCGAGGGCAGGCCGAAGAGCGCGTCCAGGTCGGGCTTGACCGGTTCGGAGCGGCCGAGCAGGGTGCGCCAGAAGCTCATGGTGGTGGGTTCCCCTCGTGGGTGTTCGGCGGGGTCAGGCCCCGCGACCGAGCTGGCGGGAGATGTCGGAGAGCTGGGCCAGGCGCTGCTCGACCGGTGGGTGGGTGGCGATCAGCTGGTTCATGCTGAAGCCCTTCTTGGCGAACGCGGGGGCGAAGAAGAAGGCGTTGAACGGCTCGGCCTGGCGTAGGTCGCGGGTGGGGATGCGCGCCATGTCCCCGGTGATCTTGGACAGGGCGCTGCCCAGCGCGGACGGCCGGCCGGTGAGGTAGGCGGCGGCGCGGTCGGCGGCCAGCTCGCGGTAGCGGGACAGGGCGCGGGTGAGCAGGAAGCTCAGGACCCAGGCGATGGCGCTGACCAGGACGACCAGGAGGGCGACGACCGCGGGCGCGGGGCCGCCGTTGTTACTGCGTCCGCCGCCCGCGAACATCGCGAAACGCAGACCGGCCTGGGTGAGGAAGCCCGCGACGATGCCGAGGAACCCCGCGACGGTCATGACCATGACGTCGCGGTGGGCGACGTGCGAGAGCTCGTGGGCGAGGACCGCCTCCAACTCGGGGCCCTCCAGGCGCCGTGTCAGGCCGGTGGTCACACAGATGACCGCCGACTTCTCGTTGTGGCCGGTCGCGAAGGCGTTGGGCACGTCACTGTCGGCGATGCCCACGCGCGGCTTGGCCATGTCGGCCATGGCGCACAGGCGGTCGACCATCGCGTGCAGGTCGGGCGCCTGTTCCGGCGTGACCTCCCGGGCGCCCATCGCGAACATGGCGATCCGGTCCGAGGAGAAGTACGAGAACAGGGCGAAGCCGGCGACGAGCACCAGCACCAGCCAGACGTTGAGCCCGGACAGCACCAGTCCCACCACGAAGGCGACGTAGACCAGGAACAGCAGACCCATGGTCATCACCATGCGGGCCGTCAGCCCCCGGTCCGGACGGAACTTCGAACCAGCCACACCGGCTCCCCTCCCCTGCGGACGTGTTCGGAGTGTAGTTCGGGGAGGTGAGAAACGGGTTAAAGCGGGACGCCGCGTGTCACCACGGGCGTATGACCCCGGGCACACCCCGGCCGCCGTGACGGATCACGGCGGCCGGGGGAAAGAACGCGCACGCGGGCACCGAAGCGGTGGGGAGCGGACTCCTAGCCTGGGATGAGCCCGTCGTCCTGGAGCATCTCCCGCACCTCGTCCATGCTGGCGTCGGCGTGCGGGAGGATGAACTGCGAGGGCTCCAGGGAGTCGGGCGGCAGCGGCTTGCTGTCCTGCCGGACCTTCTCCAGGAGGTCGTGCAGGGCCTTGCGGAACGTGGCCTCGTCACCCGACTCGATCGCGGCCTCCAGGGCGGCGTCGAAGTCGTTGAGCAGGTCCAGGTCTGCGTCGGTGAGGTCGACCTGCCCCTCACCCATGATGCGGACGATCACGAGCCCTCCCGGTTCCCGGCCCCGTTGCCGCCCTCGATCTGCGGGGTGGCGCCACCGCTACCGCCGCCGAGTTCGAGCTTCATGCGCTCCAGCTCGGCCTCGACACCGGTCGTGCTCGCCATCTGGTCGAGCTCGTACTGGATGTCGTCCTTGGGGCCGGTGCCGGTGACGTCGTCCAGCGCGCCCGAGGCAAGGAGCTCGTCCACGGCGCCCGCGCGGGCCTGCATCTCGGCGGTCTTGTCCTCCGCCCGCTGCACGGCCATGCCCACGTCGCCCATCTCCTCGGAGATGCCGGAGAAGGCCTCGCTGATCTGCGTCTGGGCCTGGGCGGCGGTGTAGGTGGCCTTGATGGTCTCCTTGCGCGTGCGGAAGGCGTCCACCTTGGCCTGGAGGCGCTGGGCCGCCATGGTGAGCTTTTGCTCCTCGCCCTGGAGGTTGGAGTGCTGCTCGCGCAGTCCCTCGATCTGGCTGGTGAGGCCGGACCGGCGGGTGAGCGCCTCGCGGGCGAGGTCCTCACGGCCCTGGGTCAGGGCGGCGCGGCTCTGGTTCTCCAGCTTGCCGGACTGCTGCTCCAGCTGCTGGATCTGGAGCTCGACCCGCTTGCGGGAGGTCGCGACGTCAGCGACACCGCGACGGACCTTCTGAAGCAGTTCGAGCTGTTTCTGGTACGAGTAGTCGAGGGTTTCCCTGGGGTCCTCGACAGAGTCCAGGGCCTTGTTGGCCTTGGACTTGAAGATCATCGAAAGTCGCTGAAACACGCTCATTGGCGTGGCCGTCCCCTTCTCGGTGCGTACATCGGCTGTTCCCAGCGGGCGCTTTGCCCAACCCTACGCGGTCTGGCCCGCGGTCGCCATAAAGCTATGACCGGCTACCCTGAGGGTGTGTTCCGACGTCGCTCCGCTTCCGCAGCCCCGGATTCGAACTCCGCCGAATCCGCCAGCCCTGAGGCCACTGAGGCCACCCAACCTAAGGGATATACCCCCAAGAAGGGTGTGCCCACCCCTAAGCGCAGGGAATCCGAGGCCACCCCGCGCCGACCGGTGAAGGCCCCCGAGACCCGTAAGGAGGCCTACCGCGCCTACCGGGACCGTCTCGAACGTCAACGAGGCACGACCGCCCGGCGTTCCGGCGCCCCCAAGGGCGACGAGAGGTACTTCCGGCAGCAGGACCTCGGCAAGGCCCGCGCCTTCGCCCGGGACTTCATCGACTCGCGCCGCAGCGCGAGCGAGTTCTTCCTGCCCTTCTCGATCCTGATCATCGCCCTGCTGTTCATCAACATCCCGCTGGCCCAGCTGGGCGTCACCTACGTCCTGTGGCCGCTGATGATGGTGACGCTGGTCATCGAGGGCGTCATGATCGGCCGCACGGTCAAGCGCCGCGCCGCCGAGTACTTCCCCGACGACCCGGCCGTCAAGGGCGTCGGCATGTACGCCGCGATGCGCCAGCTCCAGTTCCGGCGGCTGCGTCTGCCCAAGCCCCGGGTGAAGATCGGCGACGACCCCACCCCGAGCGGCCACAGCTGAACCACCGCCGTCCCACCTCCCCATCCCCGACGACGTGAGCGGGGCCGGTGACCGCACCGGCCCTTCACCTCGCACGGGTCCCCGTGGTGCCCGCCGGGAGTTCGCCAACTAGAGTGCTCGGCATGGAATTTCGGCATCTTGGCAACAGCGGTCTCATCATCAGCGAGATCGCGTACGGGAACTGGATCACCCACGGCTCGCAGGTCGAGGAGGACACCGCCGCCTCCTGTGTGCGCGCCGCGCTCGACGCGGGCGTCACCACCTTCGACACCGCGGACGTGTACGCCCAGGGCCGCGCGGAGGAGGTGCTGGGCCGCGCGCTGAAGGGTCAGCGCCGCGACGGCCTGGAGATCTTCTCCAAGGTCTTCTGGCCCATGGGTGAGGGCAGGAACGACAAGGGCCTGTCCCGCAAGCACGTGATCCGGGGCTGCGAGGACTCCCTGCGCCGCCTGGGCACCGACTACCTGGACCTGTACCAGGCGCACCGGTACGACTACACCACCCCGCTCGAAGAGACCATGCGGGCCTTCGAGGACCTGGTCCGCCAGGGCAAGGCCCTGTACATCGGCGTCTCCGAGTGGCGCGCCGACCAGATCGAGCGGGCGCTGAAGATCGCCGACGAGATGGGCTTCGACCGCATCGTCTCCAGCCAGCCGCAGTACAACATGCTCTGGCGCGTGATCGAGTCCGAGGTGGTCCCGCTCTCCGAGCGTGAGGGCATCGGGCAGATCGTGTGGTCCCCGATCGCGGGCGGCGTCCTCACCGGCAAGTACAAGCCGGGCCAGGGGCTCCCCGCCGGTTCCCGGGCCAGCGACCCCAAGAGCGAGCGGTTCCTCGCGGACAAGGTCGCCGACCAGGTCCTGCTGGAGCGCGTGCAGCGGCTGGAGCCGCTGGCCGCCGAGGCCGGGCTCACCCTGTCCCAGCTGTCGGTGGCCTGGGTGCTACAGAACCCCAACGTGTCCGCCGCGATCATCGGCGCCTCCCGCCCCGAGCAGGTCGAGGCCAACGTGCGGGCGGCCGGGGTCCGGCTCGACCCCGCGCTGATGGCCCGGATCGACGAGGTCCTGGGCGACAGCGTGCAGCGCGACCCCGAGCTCACCAAGAGCCCGGACAACATCCGGGGCTAGCCCCGCGGACGAAGGGGCCCGGCGGTCGACGCGACCGCCGGGCCCCGGCCGTTGCGGCGCGGGCTACTCCGCGCCCAGCGGCATCGTGTAGACCTCGCGCTCGTCCTCCAGCAGGGCCACGCTCGCCACGCCGCCCTCCGCGAGCTCGGCCCAGTTCTCGCCCAGCCAGCTCTCGGCGTCGCCGCGCGACGTGAACGACTCGGCGGGCAGGTCCCCCGCATCCGTCCGGCCACCGTCCTCCCCGATGTACCGCCACGTCCACGCCATGTTCGACCGCCCTTCGTCGCCGGTTGCGCGGTGGTCGCACCGCGATCCTGAGCCGAGCTTAACCAAGCCTTGGTGGGCGATGCTGTTTACTTTTCCGGGTGCGTATCCGATTTCTGGGGACAGCGGGTCACACGGGCTGGCCAGCCCCGCAGTGCACCTGCTCGTCCTGCAACAAGGCCCATGCGGAACGCCGTCTGCCGCTGCGGGTGACCGTCGACGACCGCTTCCGCCTGCGCGAGGCCGGGGCGGTGGGACCGGTGCCGCCCGGCTACACGGTGACGTCCACTCCGGACGGTGCGCTCGTGGAGGGGCCGGACGGCGGCCGTCTGCTGTTCGCGCGTACCGGTCCCGGACCGCTCCCCGGCGGCCCGCCCGCCGACGGTCGGCCCTCGGGGGCCTCGGCCTACTCCTCGGCCTCGTCCGCGCCCGACCAGCAGGTGGACACGGTGATCGTGGACGCCGCCCAACGCCCCGAGGTCATCGGTGAGCTGCGCCGATCGGGGGTGATCGGCGTGACCACGGCCGTGGTGGCCGTGGGCGGCGACCACCGCGTGCGCTCGCCCGAGGAGTTCGCCCGGCGGGCCCGCCTGTGGGGAGCCCTCGTCCCGGGCGACGGCACCGTCATGTCGTGCCCGCCCGCGGTGTGGCCGGACTCCCGCCCGCGCGGGCCCTACCGGGCCCTCGTCACCGGGGGCGCCCGCTCGGGCAAGTCGACCGAGGCGGAACTGCGCCTGTTGACCGAGCCCCGGGTGGTCTACGCCGCCACCGGCCCGGTCCCCGACGGCTCCGACCCGGAGTGGGCCGGGCGGGTCCGCCACCACGCGGACCGCCGTCCGTGGTGGTGGCGGACCGAGGAGACCACCGACCTCGCGGTCCTGCTGCGGAGGGAGGGCGGCGCGGTCCTGGTCGACTGCCTGGGCACCTGGCTGACGTGGACGATGGGCGAGTGCGGTCTCTGGGACGACCAGCCGCCGGAGGACGCCGAGGACCGGCTGGAGGCCGCCGTCCACGACCTGCTGGACGCCTGGCGCTCCACGCGGGCCTACGTGGTGGCGGTCACCAACGAGGTGGGGTCGGGCGTGGTCCCGGCGACCCGCGCGGGCCGCCTCTTCCGCGACTGGCTGGGGCTGGTCAACCAGTGGGTGGGCGCCGAGTCCGAGGTGGTGGTGCTGGTGACGGCCGGGCGCGTGGTGGAGCTCGGATGAACGGCGCCGACGCCCTGGCCGGGGCGCGGATGGCCGTGGGCACGTTCACGGTGTGGCCCGTGCGGGTCGGCCGGGTGGACCGCGCCGCCGCCGGATGGGCCATGTGCTGGGCCCCCGCGCTGGGCGGTCTGCTCGGCGGGGTCACCGGCGTGTTCGCGGTGGTCGGCGCGTGGTGGGGCTGGTCGGCGCCGCTGGCGGCCCTGCTCGCGGTGGGGCTGGGCGCACTGCTCACCCGGGGCCTGCACCTGGACGGCCTGGCCGACCTCGCCGACGGCCTCGGCAGCGGACGCCCCTCGGAGGGCGCCCTGGAGGTGATGCGGCGTTCCGACATCGGCCCGTTCGGGGTGCTCACCCTGCTGGTCGCGGTGGGGGCGCAGGTGCTGGCACTGGCGCAGCTGGTCGACGCCTCCCCCTGGGCCGCCGTGGCCGGCGCGGTGGTGGCGGGGGCGACGGGGCGCCTGGCGGTGACGCTCGCGTGCACCCGGTTGCCGTCGGCCCGCCCGGACGGCCTGGGCGCGCTCGTGGCGGGGACGGTACGCGCGCCGGCCGCGTCCGTCTGCGCGGCCGGCGTCCTGGCGGTGTCCCTGCTCGGGTGGGCGCACTCCCCCGGGTTCGCCGTGGCCTGCGCGGCGGGGGCGACGGCGGGGATCGCGGCGGCCTGGCTCCTGGCCCGGCGCGCGGTGCGCAGGTTGGGCGGGGTGACCGGGGACGTCCTGGGAGCCCTGGTGGAGACCGCCTCGACGGTGGTCCTGCTGGTGACGGCCGCTTCCGCGGCGGCCTGAGTACCCCGGGAGGGCCCCCGTCGCCGGGTCCGGAGGGTCAGTGGCCGCGCTGGCGGCGGTTCCACAGTCGCAGCCGGTCGTGGGCCTGTTCCGTGCGTCGCCGCACCGCCAGGACCCGGTCGATGTCGTCGGCTCGCCCGTTGTCCTCCTTGAGCCGCTCGTACTCGCGCAGGTGGGTCTCGAACTCGGCCACGGAGTCGACCACGGGCGCCTGCGCGTGGGCGAGCGCCTCGCCCAGTTCGGTGATGCCCCGGTCGTTCTCGGCCTGGATGGCGACCACCCTGGCCTCCTCCTCCGCGCGCAGCTCGGCCATGGTCTCGGCCTCCTCCCGCTCGGCGGCCAGGCGTTCGCGCTCCCGCTCCGCCAGGGCCCGTCGCCGCCCGCGCGAGCCGATCACTCCCATCGTGGTCAGGGCCGCGGAGACCAGCAGGCCGAGGACGGCGGCCCCCGGCAGCCAGGGCCCCGAACCCGTCGGTGCGGGAGGGGTGTCCGCGGCGCCGGTGTCGAGCACCGCGCCGTCGCCGAGCTGTTCCAGGAGTCCGTCCACCGACGCGCGGGCGCTCTCGCGGTCCAGGCCGAAGAAGGCCGCGGTGTCGAGGTCGTGGTCCCCGCCGGTGACGGTGCCGCGCACCGGATAGTCGCGCACCGCGCCGGAGCCGTCCAGTGTGTAGACGACCACGGGTCCGGTCCCGTCCGCGACCGCGTCGGCCAGCCCGGACGCACCGTCCGGTCCGGCCTCCAGCTCGGCTCCGACGGGCAGGACCGCCACCCGCAAGGGTTCGTCCCTCGACGCCAGCGCGGCGTCCAGCTCGGCGCGGTCCGCCTCGGACACGTCCGCTCCCGACCTCGGGTGCACGTACAGGTGGTCCTCGGCGAGGGCGGCCCGGGCGTCGGCCACCACCCCGCCGTCCACCGCCCCGGCGAAGGTCCCGAGCTCGGTGGCCAGTTCTCCCGTTCCCGGGGAGGAGGAGAGCAGCCGGGAGAGGTCCTCCGGCGGGGGGCCGTCCGGGCCGGAGGCGGCGGTGAGCCGGAACCCTCCGTAGGCCCAGACGGCGAGCAGGGCCGTGCCGTCGTCGTCGAGCGGTTCCAGGAGGGCGTCGGCGTAGGCCTCCTCGAAACCGGAGGTGCCCTCCGCCGGTGGCGGGACGACCGCGACGCGGGTGCCCTCCAGTCCGGCGAACCGCTCCGCCACCGCCTCGACGTCCAGGTCGGGCAGGGCCGCCCGGACGGCCGGGTGGACGTGGACGGTCTCCTCCCGCGCGGCCGCCGCCACGCCGGGGAGCAGGTCGCCGTCGAGCAGGTCCACCACGCCGGCCAGCTTCTCGGCCGGGTCCCCGGGGGCGAACGTGAAGTGGTGCTCCAGGTCGGCGGAGCCGGTGTCGGCACCGACCTGTGTCCAGGACCAGGTCGTGGTGGTGTCGCCGGTGGAGCCGCGCTCCTCGGTGACCACGACGTACAGGCCAGGCGCGCCGACCTCCTCGGCCAGGGTGTGCGCGGCACCGGTCGCGTCCACGCCGTCGAGGAGGGCCCCGCGCACCGGTGTGTCCGCCTCGGCGAGCCGGGCGCGGGCCAGGGCGAGGGTCTCCTCCGAGACCTCGGGGGCACCGTCGGAGGCGTGGACGAACCCGCCCGAGGACAGTTCCCGGACCGCGTCCTCCAACGGGGAGTCGGCCGCCGCCGGGGGCGGGGCGGTGAGGGTCACCGCGAGGAGCGCCATAACGGCGAAAGCGGGCCGGACCCCCCGCAGGGGTCGCGCGGTGAGGGTTCCGGAACCCGGCATCTGAGTCTCCCGTGCAGGTCAGGGGCGGACGGGAATCCGCCCGACCGATCCTAGAACGCACCGGTATCGGCGCTTCTGCCGGGGTGAGTGAGCGGGTCGGCGAGGCGTGGCGGCCCGACCGCTGTGAAGGTCGGGGGGCTACCTCACCTGCCGATTCGTGCGGTCTGGTAGTTTTCCGCGGCGACCGGATGTCGCCATCATCACATTTTTTCACACCCGGTTTCACGCGATCGGGACCGGGCACGGCGCGTTCGGGCGCACCCGACCGCGTGCGACACCTCCCACGAGGGACCAGAGCCCCCACAGGGCGCGGACGGGCGCGGACCCACCCGGGGCCGCGCGCGCTCCGCACCGCGGCGGGAAGCGCCGCGTCAGGGCCCCGGAGGGACGGGGCACCGCGTCACCGCCGGGGGCGCGGGAGGACTAGCATCGAGGACGTGAGCACGACGTTGTCAGTAAACACGGAGTCCCCCAGTTCGCTCGACGCCGACGCGGTTGTCGTCGGTTACCACTCCGGAGGCGACGCCCCGGAGCCCGCATCGGGCGCTCATAGCGTCGACGCCGCCTTCTCCGGCGGCCTCGGCTCGACCCTGTCGCTCCTGGGAGCGAGCGGCGCCCCCGAGGAGGTGCACACCCTTGCCTCCCTCGGAGCCGTCAAGGCCCCGGTCGTCGTCGCGGTCGGTCTCGGCCCGGCGCCCACCGACGGCGCCGTCGACTCCGACGTCCTGGCCCGCGCGGCCGGCGCCGCCCTGCGTTCTCTGAGCGCGCGCCCCGAGGGCGCGGGCCGCGTCGTCCTGGCCCTGCCCGCGACCACCGCCGACCAGGCCGGCGCCGTCGCGCTCGGCGCCGAGCTCGGCGCCTACAGCTTCGACCGCTACCGCACCGGTGAGAAGGCCCAGAAGAAGGCCGCCCGCGGTTCCGTGGTCCTCAGCGTGGTGAGCGAGGCCGACGGCGCCGCCGACGCCGTGGAGCGCGCCGCCGTCCTGGCCGAGGCCGTGTCCTTCACCCGCGACCTCGTCAACACCGCCCCCGCCGACCTGGTCCCCGAGGACCTGGCCTCGGCGGCCCAGGAGATCGCGCAGCAGGCGCACCTGGAGATCGAGGTCCTGGACGAGCGCGCCCTGGCCGAGGGCGGCTACGGCGGCCTGACCGGAGTCGGTCAGGGTTCGGCCAACCCGCCCCGCCTGGTCCGGCTGGCCCACAGCCACCCCGAGGCCACCCGGACGATCGCCTTCGTCGGCAAGGGCATCACGTTCGACTCCGGCGGCCTGTCCCTCAAGCCCGCGGGCTCGATGGACTGGATGAAGTCCGACATGAGCGGCGCCGCCTCCGTGCTCGCCGCCATGCGCGCCATCGCCACCCTGGGCCTGAAGGTCAACGTGGTCGGCTACCTGACCGTGGCCGAGAACATGCCCAGCGGCACCGCCCAGCGCCCCTCCGACGTCCTGAGCATCTACGGCGGCAAGACCGTCGAGGTCCTCAACACCGACGCCGAGGGCCGCCTGGTCATGGCCGACGGCCTGGTCCGCGCCCACGAGGACCAGCCCGACCTCATCGTGGACATCGCCACGCTGACCGGCGCCCAGCTGGTCGCGCTCGGTACCCGCGTGTTCGCGGTCATGTCCAACGACGACGCCGTGCGGGACGAGATCGTCGCCGCCGCCACCGCCGAGGGCGAGGCCTCCTGGCCGATGCCGCTCCCGGCCGAGCTGCGCGCCGGCCTCGACTCCTCCGTCGCCGACATCGCCAACGTGGCGGGCGAGCGCTGGGGCGGCATGCTCTCCGCGGGCGTCTTCCTCCAGGAGTTCATCGAGGAGGGCACCAAGTGGGCCCACCTCGACGTCGCCGGGCCCTCCTTCAACCAGGGCGGCCCGCACGGCTACACCCCCAAGGGCGGCACGGGTGCGGGGACCCGCACCCTCGTCCGCATCGCCGAGGACTACGCCCGTAAGCAGTAGTCCGGAAGAGGGGCGGCGCTCCCGAGCCGGAGCGCCGCCCGTCCCGGCACCCGGGACCCGACGACACACCGCCCCAGCGGCGACGGGCCCCGGTCTTCCACCACCCACATCACCAGCCACCACAACTAGGAGTTCGTTCCCGTGAGTGAGAGCGGCGGCACCTTCGACCTCGTCGTCCTTGGCGGCGGCAGCGGCGGCTACGCGGCGGCACTGCGCGCCGCCGAGCTGGACATGAACGTCGTCCTGATCGAGAAGGACAAGCTCGGTGGCACCTGCCTGCACCGCGGCTGCATCCCCACCAAGGCCCTCCTGCACTCGGCCGAGGTGGCCGACTCCGCCAAGGAGAGCGAGAACTTCGGTGTCCGGGCCACCTTCGAGGGCATCGACATCGACGCGGTGCACCAGTACAAGGACAAGGTCATCAACGGCCTGCACAAGGGCCTCAGCGGGCTGATCAAGTCCCGCAAGATCACCGTCGTCGAGGGTGAGGGCAAGCTCACCGGCAAGGACGAGGTCACGGTCGGCGGCAAGGTCTACAAGGGGAAGAACATCCTCCTGGCGACCGGTTCCCAGCCCAAGACCCTGGGCCTGGAGATCGACGGCGACAAGGTCATGACCAGCGACCAGGCCCTGGGCCTGAACCGCGTCCCCGAGTCCGTCATCGTCCTGGGCGGCGGCGTGATCGGCGTGGAGTTCGCCAGCGTGTGGCGGTCCTACGGCGCCGACGTCACCATCGTCGAGGCCCTCAAGCACCTGGTCCCCGTCGAGGAGGAGTCCAGCTCCAAGCTGCTGGAGCGCGCCTTCCGCAAGCGGAAGATCAAGTCCGAGCTCGGCACCCCGTTCGAGTCGGTCAAGACCACCGACTCCGGCGTGGTCGTCACCCTCCAGGGCGGCAAGACCCTGGAGGCCGAGGTCCTGCTGGTCGCCATCGGCCGCGGCCCCGTCTCCGAGGGCCTGGGCTACGAGGAGCAGGGCATCACCCTGGACCGCGGCTTCGTCAAGGTCGACGAGAACCTGCACACCGGTGTGGGCAACGTCTACGCGGTCGGCGACCTCATCCCGACCCTCCAGCTCGCCCACGTCGGCTTCGCCGAGGGCATCTTCGTCGCCGAGCACATCGCCGGGCAGAACCCGCCCGCGATCGACTACGACGGTGTCCCCCGCGTCACGTACTGTGAGCCTGAGGTCGCCTCCGTCGGTCTCACCACCAAGGTGGCCAAGGAGCGCGGTCACGACGTCGTCGAGATGAACTACAACCTGGCGGGGAACGGCAAGAGCCAGATCCTCCAGACCCAGGGCGCGGTCAAGGTCATCGCCGAGAAGGACGGCCCCGTGCTGGGCGTCCACATGGTCGGCAGCCGCGTCGGTGAGCTCATCGCCGAGGGACAGCTGATCTACAACTGGGAGGCCCTGCCCTCCGAGGTGGCCCAGCTGATCCACCCGCACCCGAGCCAGTCGGAGGCGCTGGGCGAGGCGCACCTCGCGCTCGCGGGCAAGCCGCTCCACGTCCACGACTGACCGCTTCACCCCCGGGGGCGGGCCCCCACCGGCCCGCCCCCGCACACATCCGCGCTGCCCATCAAGGCCTGGGCAGGTACCGCGTCCAGATCCAACGAGGAATCCATGCCGACTTCCGTTTCCATGCCCGCCCTGGGTGAGAGCGTCACCGAGGGGACCGTCACCCAGTGGCTGAAGAACGTGGGCGACACCGTCGAGGTAGACGAGCCGCTCCTTGAGGTCTCCACCGACAAGGTGGACACCGAGATCCCGTCCCCGGTGGCCGGTGTGCTCACCAAGATCCTCGTCGACGAGGACGAGTCCGTGGAGATCGGCGCGGAGATCGCGATCATCGGCGGCGACGGTGACGGCGCCGACGACGCGGTGCCCGCGCCCGAGGCCGCCCAGCCCGAGCCGGAGCCCACCCCGGCGGCCGAGGAGCCCGCCGAGGCCCCCGCCGCCCAGCCCGAGCCCGCTCCCGCCGAGCCCGCCGCCGGCTCCGACGGCCCCGGCACCCCCGTGACCATCCCCGCCCTGGGCGAGAGCGTCACCGAGGGCACCATCACCCAGTGGCTCAAGAGCGTCGGCGACACCGTCGAGGAGGACGAGCCCCTCCTGGAGATCTCCACCGACAAGGTGGACACCGAGATCCCGTCCCCGGTGGCCGGTGTGCTCACCAAGATCCTCGCCGAGGAGGACGAGACCGTCGAGATCGGCGCGGAGATCGCGATCATCGGCGGCGGCTCCGGCGCCGCCCCCGCGGCCGCCGCTCCGGCCGAGCCCGCCCCCGCGCCCGAGAGCGAGCCCGCTCCCGCCCCGGCCGCCCAGTCCGCGCCTGCTCCCGCCGCACGTGAGCAGGACGCCGACAGCCCGTCGGTGGACATCGAGACGCTCAGCGGCACCGGCCGCGCCTCGGGCACCGACGCCGTGGCCGAGGGGTACGTGACCCCGCTGGTCCGCAAGCTCGCCAACGAGCACCGCGTCGACCTGGCCCGGGTGACCGGCACCGGCGTGGGCGGCCGCATCCGCAAGCAGGACGTGCTCAAGGCCGCCGAGACCCGGCGTCCGGCCGCGTCCGCTCCCGCGCCGCGCAAGGTCACCTCGGACACCTCGGTGCGGGGCCGCACCGAGAAGCTGAGCCGTCTGCGCAAGTCCATCGCCGACCGCATGGTCGAGTCGCTGCGCGTCTCCGCCACGACGACCCAGGTCATCGAGGTCGACGTCAGCAAGATCGCGCGCCTGCGCGACCAGGCCGCCGCCGACTTCGCCCGGCGCGAGGGTGTGGAGCTGGGCTTCTTCCCGTTCTTCGCGCTGGCCGCCGTGGAGGCCCTCAAGGCCCACCCGAAGGTCAACGCGGTGATCAACGCGGCCGAGCAGACGGTGACCTACCACGACGTCGAGAACCTAGCCGTGTCGGTGGACACCGAGCGCGGCCTGCTCGCTCCGGTGGTCAAGGACGCCGGTTCGCTGGGGCTGAGCGGTCTGGCCCGCGGCCTGACCGACCTGACCGAGCGCGCCCACACGGGCAGGCTCGGCCCGGACGAGCTGGGCGGCGGCACCTTCTCGATCTCCGAGACGGGCCACACCGGGGCGCTGTTCGGCACGCCGATCATCAACCAGCCGCAGGTCGCGATCCTGGAGACCGGCGCGGTCGTCAAGCGTCCCGTGGTCGTCGAGGACGAGGCGATGGGCGGCGAGGTCATCGCGGTCCGCTCCATGGTCTACCTGTCGATGGCGCACGACCACCGTCTGATCGACAGCGCCGACGCCGGCCGCTTCCTCCAGACCGTGAAGGAGCGCCTGGAGGAGGGCGCGTTCGAGGGCGAGCTGGGTCTGTCCTGACCCCGACCCTCCCCTCACCGGGAGGACCGCTCCGGCCCGGGCCGGGCACCCTTCGCGGGTGCCCGGCCCGGGCCTTCGGTACGTGTGCCCCCACCGTGCCCCCACCCCGGCTTGACCTCAACATCACTTGAGGTCCTATCGTGGTGGCGCCTCCCGGCATCCCCACCGCGGCCACCCGAAGACGAGGAACCCCATGCAACAGCCGGACCTGCGGATCGCCGTCATCCTCGGCGGAAACCTCAACGGCCGCACCGGCACCGCCGTCTCCCGATGGTTCCTGTCCCTGGCCGCCTCTCGTGAGGGCATGGCGCTCGACGTGCTGGACGTGTCCGAACTCGACCTGGACGGCGGACACGGGACTCCACTGGACGGGTTCTCGCCGCGGATCGGGGCCGCCGACGGGTTCGTGGTGGTCACACCGGAGTACAACCACGGGTACCCGGGTCCGCTGAAGAGCGCCATCGACTCCGCCCGCAAGGAGTGGTTCGCCAAGCCGGTCGCCTTCGTGTCCTACGGGGGGATGTCAGGCGGTCTGCGCGCCGTGGAGCAGCTGCGGGCGGTCTTCGCCGAACTGCACGCCGCGTCGGTGCGGACCTCGGTGAGTCTGCACAACGCCCAGCGGACGTTCGCCGCCGGGAGCGGACCGGGCCCGGAGCTCGGCGGCGCACGGGACGCGGTGGAGGAGATGCTGGACCAGCTGGCGTGGTGGGCGCTGTCGCTGCGTGAGGCCCGTGCGCGGCGCCCCTTCCCGGGCTGAGGGGCCGGGCGGGCGGCCGACACAGGTGGACGGGGCGGCGCCTGAACGGCACCGCCCCGTCTTTCTACCCCACCAATCACCATCCCCTGATGATCCCCATCATCAAAGGTCTGCGGGTCAGCGAGCGACTGCCAGCCCGACAGTGCGTCGCTCACGGTAGCTCCACGCTGACGCGGAGTTCCATGTCCCACTCACAACCTAGAAGAGACCGGGGCCGCCCGCAGTCCTTTCGCGGAAAAACCCCGAGAAAAGTTCGGCGGCAACGCCGCCGGGGTGCCGCGTATTCCCCCGGACCTCCCCGTGGGGGCAGTGCGCTATCCGACATCCTGCCCTGACCCGCCCCTCCCACCGGGGCGTAAGGTGGAGGTGTGAGTGATCTCGTTTACGCATGGCTGGGCGACGCTCCCGTCCCGTACCACCAGGGTTGGGAGCTCCAGAGACGGCTCCACCAGAGCCGCGTCGCCGATGAGGTGGCCGACACGGTCCTCTTCCTGGAACACGAGCCCGTCTACACGGCGGGCAAGCGCACCGGGAGGTCCGATCGTCCCATCACCGACCCCGGGGCTCCCGTGGTCGACATCGACCGGGGAGGCAAAATCAGCTGGCACGGCCCGGGCCAGCTGACGGTGTACCCGATCGTCCGTCTCCCGGACCCGATCGACGTGATCGCCTACGTCCGCATGCTGGAGGAGGCCATCATCCGCACCCTGGCCGACTACGGCCTCACAGGCCGCCGGGTCGAGGGCCGCACCGGTGTCTGGCTGGACGCCGACCCGGGACGCGGACTGACCGAACGCAAGATCGCCGCGATCGGCTGCCGCATCGCACGCGGGGTCGGGATGCACGGTCTGGCGTTGAACTGCGACAATGACATGTCGTGGTTCGACCGGATCGTCCCCTGCGGGATCTCCGACGCGGGGGTCACCTCGCTCACCAGGGAACTGGGGCGCTCCGTCACCGTCGCCGACGCGCGACCGCGCCTCGAACGGCACCTGGCCGACGTCCTCGGGGCGCGGGAGTACAGCCACACCGACGGCGCCGGAATGCTCTGCGACACCGCCGCCCGCGGATGACAGACCACACTTGAGCCAGTCCCCCAGGGGACGTACCGCCCCCACAAGGGGCGCCAGGGGCCCCGACACGGGGTACAGAAGGGAACGGGTTCGCGTTGACCATCGCTCCTGAGGGCCGCAAGCTGCTGCGCGTTGAGGCGCGCAACAGCGAGACCCCCATCGAGAGAAAGCCGCCGTGGATCAAGATCAAGGCGCACATGGGGCCCGAGTACACCGAGCTCCAGTCCCTGGTCAAGGGCGAGGGCCTGCACACCGTCTGTCAGGAGGCGGGCTGCCCCAACATCTACGAGTGCTGGGAGGACCGGGAGGCCACGTTCCTCATCGGCGGCGACCAGTGCACCCGGCGCTGCGACTTCTGCCAGATCGCCACCGGCAAGCCCACCGCGCTCGACCGGATGGAGCCGACCAAGGTCGCCACCTCCGTCAAGAAGATGGAGCTGCGCTACGCCACCGTCACCGGTGTGGCCCGTGACGACCTGGAGGACGGCGGCGCCTGGCTCTACGCCGAGACGGTCCGCAAGATCCACGAGCTCAACCCGGGCACCGGCGTCGAGCTGCTGATCCCGGACTTCAACGCCGACCCCGACCAGCTGGCCGAGGTCTTCGGTTCGCGCCCCGAGGTGCTCGCGCACAACGTGGAGACCGTGCCGCGCATCTTCAAGCGCATCCGCCCCGGCTTCCGCTACGAGCGTTCGCTGCGGGTCATCACCGAGGCGCGCGAGGACGGGCTGGTCACCAAGTCCAACCTGATCCTGGGCATGGGCGAGACCCGCGAGGAGATCAGCGAGGCCATGCGGGACCTCCACGAGGCCGGGTGCGACCTGCTGACCATCACCCAGTACCTGCGCCCCTCCAAGCTGCACCACCCGATCGACCGCTGGGTGAAGCCGCAGGAGTTCGTGGAGCTGGGCCGGGAGGCCGAGGAGATCGGCTTCGCCGGGGTCATGTCCGGCCCGCTCGTGCGTTCGTCGTACCGCGCCGGGACCCTGTACAAGCAGGCTCGCGAGAAGCGTGACGCCGAGTCCGCCAAGGCCACGAGCGACGCATAACGGCTGATACACCCGAGTCGTGACCAAGCTGGAACGGTGGCCCGCGGGCCACCGTTCCGCATCTCGGGGGCCACACGCATATCCTGGGTTGCAAGGCGCCCAGCTGGCGGCGCCCGAAGGCGCCGCACCACAGGTCGACCGCGAAGAGGAGGCAAGGCAGCACAGGGATCTCCTTCCCCGCCGAAGTGTTCGGCGTGCGCTGCCTGAAAGCACGATGGCGAAGAAGCCCGAGAAAACGACCGCCGGTCAGGGTGGCGAGAAGCAGCCGGGCCGGTTGAAGCAGATCGGCATGGTCGCCAAGGTCGTGCACAAGCAGAGCCCGCGGACGATCCCGATCGCGATCGCCGTCGCGCTCCTGATCTTCGCCGCCTTCGTCGGCGTGGGCGTGTGGACCGGCTCCTGGATCATCTGGCCGCTCACCGGTCTGCCCGTCGCCTTCCTGGTCGGCTTCATCATGTTCACCCGCTCCGCCCAGAGGGTCCAGTACCAGATGCTGGACGGCCGCCTGGGCGCCGGCATGGCGATCCTGGAGAACATGCGCGGCAACTGGGTGGTCGAGCCCGGTGTGGCCGCCAACAAGCAGATGGACGTCGTCCACCGCGTGGTGGGCCGCCCCGGAGTGGTCCTGGTCGGCGAGGGCGACCCCGGCCGCCTCAAGGGCCTGATCGCCGGTGAGAAGAAGCGTGTGGCCCGCGTGGCCCACGACACGCCCATCTACGACTTCAAGGTCGGCAACGGCGAGGACCAGGTCCCGGTCTCCAAGCTCCAGCGTGCGCTGGTCAAGCTGCCGCGCAACCTGGACAAGGGCGACACCGCCGAGCTGAACTACCGGCTCAAGGCCCTGCCGCCCGCGATGCGGATGCCCAAGGGCCCCATGCCCAAGGGCGCGAAGCTGCCCAAGGGCATGCGCGGCAACAAGGCCGGGGGCTGACCCGGGAACCCGCCCGACACACGTCGAAGGGGCCGTCTGCTTGGGTTCTAGTGGTCGTCGCAACACCCCAGTTCAAGGGGTGCTATGCACTTTCGAATCCGCGAGGACCGAACACCGCAGGGACGAACGAAGCTCTCCGCTGAACGAGCGGCATACTTACAGCTCATGAAGCAGGGCTACAGCAACGCCGAAGCCTGCCGGACCATCGGTATCGATGAACGCACTGGCAGGAAGTGGCGCAACGGGCGCGGCAC